>CAIWNO010000421.1 GCA_903914045.1 uncultured bacterium
CGCCACAAAGCGTGCACTTCCCGCAGGCAACCGGCCACATGCAAGCATGGCTTAATGGAAAAGATCTTGGCGTGCTCAATGAAAAATCGGCGGCGCTTCCGTTAGTGATTCAGCCAAACAAATCAAGCGCCATCAAGAACGCGCCGGTGTTGGTTGGCGCGGAAAGTCAATCAAAGAGCGGCAAAAACAAACCAAATCACAAAATCAGCGCGCCTGGCAAAGCCCCCATGTACACGCTCATATTGCTGGCGCGCCAAGGTGGAGCCAATGCCAACTCCGCGCATCAACACAGAGCGGTTGGCGTGTTTGGAAACGCGCTTGCGGTCACGCCGCTTAAAACAAAAATCACCGTCATTCATTCGCCAGCGGTTAACCCATTCAAGGCCTCGGCGTTTCTGCCCGGCATGGCGCCCGGTCACCACATGTCCACGCACGCCGCGCACATTTCATTTACGTATTCCGGCAAGGGCGCCATCACCATTGACGCGCCAGCAACTTCATTGCGCGCGGCGGTGTTGCTCAACGGCGCTGTGATTGACTTCATTGATTGGCGCAGCGAACTTGGCGATGCGCTGGTGTTGCATGCGGCGCCCAAGGGATCCAAGATTGGTTTGCAGAGCGGCGCAAATGAGTTGGTGTTGGTGCCTGTTGCAAGTGAGCATGAACTCGCCGCGCAGGTGGATGAAACCATGGCCGCGTTCACATCCAATACTAAAAAGACTTCTGGCACATCCGCCGCGACAGCCGCATTTGTTGCGGCAAAAGTTTCCATTGAAAACATATGCAAGCAATTTCGCTTCTATCAGTCCAACGACCCCGCGCTTGCCAGCAACGCAACTTGGAGTTTCGCCCGCTGGGAACTGCCCGGTCAAACGCTTGACGCGTGGCAGCCGCTGAAGTCAATCAAGCCTGGCGAGCCGCGTTGGTTTACCACCACATTCGCCAAGCCGAACGTTTCAAGTGGACCCATTTCAATTGTGTGCGCGGGCTTGTCCCACGGACACGTTTTGTTGAATGGAAAAATAGTCGGCAACTACAACACGCTGCATGATCGCGCGCGCATTGAGCTTCCAACCGAAGCCATGCCCGCGACAAACACATTGAGCATTTTTGATGTGCAAGGGCGCTCGCCCGCTGGCGTGAAATTATCTTTTGCGCAGTGATCGTGTTGCGACGCAACGCGTGTCCTATTTCATATTTGAAAGTTGCGCCAACACCTTCGCTTCCATTCACTTTCAAGTGAAGCGCGTTCTTACTCCGCGCTCAACGGGTGCCACGTTGTTTTGTATTCCACCATGCCGCCGAACGCGTCCGGTCCATCGCATGACTCGCTTGACCAATCGTGTCGGTCATCAAGAATGCGAACGCGCTTGAGATTGTCCGCGCCTTGCTCGCGCAGCACGGTGGCTTGAGCGTTGTTCACCGCGGCCACAACGCCATCAATTTCGCGGTGGCTTGCAAATGGCTTCAGCAATTCTTCGCGAAACCCTGTGAGCAAATTAAACACGCCCGCGGGCACGTCGGAAGAAGGCATGCTTTCCGCCATCAACAATGCGGGCAGTGGAAATCGCTCGCTTGCCAGCACAATCACGGTGTTTCCAGCGCACAGGGCTGGTAGCCACATGGATACAAATCCAAGCAGCGGCGCCTCTTCTGGCGCGATGATTCCCAGCACTCCAATTGGCTCTGGCGCCGTGAAATTCCAATACGGTGCGGCGACGGAATTTTGGTTGCCTAGCACGCTGCCCAATTTGTCGGCCCAGCCCGCGAAGCAAATTGTTCGATCAACAGCGGCGTTCACTTCGGCGCGCGCGTTCTTTGCGCTTGCTCCCGTGGTTTCGCGCAGCGCCGCGGTTAATTCATCGGCGCGACCTTCAATCATTTCCGCAAGGCGATATAAAATCTGGCCACGCAAATACGGCGTGGACGCGGCCCACGATGGTTGCGCGGCTTTCGCGGCCTCAACTGCCTCGCGTAAATCCTTGCGACTACCGGTGCATAGTTGCGCAAGTACGCCACCATCTTTGTCATGCAGCGGATGCGTACGGCCACTTTCACCGCGAGGAAATGCGCCTTTGATGAAAAGTTTGTGCGTCTTTAGAACTGTCAGGCGACTTTCAGTCATGTGTGTTTCTTTCAGTGTGCTAAATATTCCAGCAAACCATGGCGGCCACCCTCACGGCCAAAGCCACTTTCTTTCATTCCGCCAAATGGGCTGGCGGCATCGAACAAATTAAATCCATTGCACCACACCACGCCCGCG
>CAIWNO010000422.1 GCA_903914045.1 uncultured bacterium
TGGCGCAAGTGGGGTCCGTGGGTCAGTGATCGTCAATGGGGAACCGTGCGCGAGGATTATTCCGCGGACGGAAACGCATGGGATTATTTTCCTCATGATCACGCTCGCAGTCGCGCCTTTCGCTGGGGTGAGGACGGTCTCGCCGGTTTCTGCGATGAAAAGCAGCGAGTTTGCCTTGGAATTGGTTTGTGGAACGGCAAAGATCCAATTCTAAAAGAGCGCCTGTTTGGTCTCACCAATTCCCAGGGAAATCACGGCGAAGATGTGAAGGAGTTGTACTGGCATCAAGACGCCACACCCACGGCCAGCTATCAGCGCATGCTCTACAAGTATCCGCAGCGCGCGTATCCCTATGAAGATTTGATTACCACAAACCGCGACCGCGGCCTGAATGCTCCCGAATATGAATTGCTTGACACGGAGTCTTTCAGCGATCTGCGCCACTTTGATGTCACGGTTGAATACGCCAAGGCCAACCCTGACGACATTTTGTGGCGCGTCACTGTTCGCAACCAAGGTCCTGAAGCCGCGGACATTCATGTGTTGCTGCAAACATGGTTTCGCAACAATTGGAGTTGGGTGCACAACGCCACAAAGCCGGCCATGCGCATGCAAGAGCCTGGGCACATTGTTGTTTCACCAAACCATATGGATCAGTATGTGTTGAGTTGCGACAAGTCCGACGAGTTGTTGTTCTGTGAAAACGAAACCAACACGCACAAATGTTTTGGCGCTCCGCTTGCGCCTGGCCTGCATCCAAAAGATGGAATTAACGACTACATCGTCAATGGAAATCGCGACGCGGTGAATCCCTTGCGCGAAGGCACAAAGGCCGCATTTGTGCGCAAATTCACTGTTGCCGCGGGCGCCACCGTGTGCATGCGCGCGCGTCTGCAACTGGCCACCGTGAAGGGCGACCCCTTCAAAGATTTCGATTCCATTTTTGATCTGCGCCTAAAAGAAGCCGACGCTTTTTACAAACCACTCAATGGTCATCCTGATAAACCGGAGTACGGACATATTCAGCGCAAGGCTTTTGCAGGCTTGCTGTGGAACTTTCAGTGGTACAAGTTCAACATTCACACCTGGCTCAAGGGCGATCCAACATTTCCGCCGCCGCCCGCTGAGCGATTGAAGGGCCGCAACTCGCTTTGGCAAAATGTGGACGCCGAATGCATTCTCTCCATGCCCGACAAGTGGGAGTATCCGTGGTTTGCAAGTTGGGATCTTGCGTTTCAATCCGTCACGCTTGCCATGATTGATCCCGAGCGCGCCAAGCGTCAGCTTTGGCAAATTGTTCAGCCGTGGATGCAACATCCTGACGGACAAGTTCCCGCGTATGAGTGGGCGCTAGGCGATGTGAATCCGCCCGTGCTTGCGTGGGCCGCCTACCGCATTTTCCAAATTGAACAACACGTGTGGAATGTCGCCGACCACGACTTTCTCTCGGAGATTTGCCACAAATTGCTGCTGGATTTCACCTGGTGGGTCAACCGCAAGGATCGCGATGGACACAATATTTTTGAAGGCGGATTCCTTGGCCTAGACAATGTTGGCGTGTTCGATCGCAGCAAGCCGCTGCCCATGGGCGGAGTGATTTTACAAAGCGACGGCACGGCGTGGGTCGCCAAATATTGCACATCCATGATCCGCGTGTCGCTTGAACTTTCAAACGCCGGCCATCTCTATCAAAGCATCGCGGAAAAATTCTTCGAGCAATTCCTGCTGATCGCAGAGGCCGCCACCAATCTTGGTGGCCTAGGTATTGATTTGTGGGATGAGGAAGATCAATTCTTCAACGACATTGTTCAACTGGACGATGGCCGCGCAATTCCCGTGCGCGTAAAAAGTATTGTGGGCCTTGTGCCACTGTTCGCCGTGGCCGTCATTGATGAGATGGATCTTGAAAACCATCCCAAGCTTGATGCGCAACTCACGTGGTTCTTGGAACGCAGGCCAGATCTTGCAAGCCTGATCTCGCGCTGGAAATCGCCGGGAAGTGGTCAAACGCGACTACTCAGTTTGTTACGCGGACATCGCATGAAGGCGCTTCTGTCGCGCGCGCTCGATGAAAAACAATTCCTGTCGCCCTACGGAATCCGTAGCGTCAGTTTGGAGCACAAGGACAAACCCTACGTGCTTGAAATTGATGGCCAAAGTTGGAGCCTGCAATATCAATCCGCCGAAAGCGACACGCGCGCGTTTGGTGGCAATTCAAATTGGCGCGGGCCAGTTTGGTTTCCAATGAACTTTCTAATCTTTGAAAGCTTGTTGCGTTATTACTACTACTACGGACCAGATTTCAAAGTGGAGTGCCCAACCAATAGCGGCACCATGATGAATCTGAAAGAGGTTGCGATGTTCTTGGCGCAGCGCATGGTGAATATTTTCCTGCCCGAAGCCGACGGAATTCGTCCCGTCAACCGCAACTATCCAATTCTTGACAAGTCGCCCGCCTTCGCCGGTAATTTTTGTTTCCATGAATATTTCGACGGCGACAATGGCCGCGGCGTTGGGGCATCGCATCAAACAGGCTGGACCGCGATTGTGGCGTTCCTTCTTGCTCCTTACGACGATCAACGCGTCTCAAGATTTAAATAACTAAATCCCCTCGCCACTATTTTTGAAGTGCAAGATCGCATATCTTGACGGCATGCAAAATTTTAACCGCGCCCGTATTGCGTTTGCTTTGTCTATCGCAACCATTCTGCTTGCGCTTCTATTTTTGGACCGCACTTCAACAGCTGTTGCGGCCTCGCAAAACACGCAACCAGTCCCAGTTACAAAAATTTCTGAACAAACCGCGCAACAACTTCTTGCGCGAATTGTTGGCGCATGGAATATTTCCGGTGAAGCCGTTTCCCCAACAGGCCAGGTTGAAAAGCGCTTACAGGGTCGCGCGGTTTGGCAATGGGCGCTTGGCGGCGTGTTTCTATTTGGTGACACGGTTCTAAACAATGGCGCCGCAGCCATTCAAGAAGTCGACACGATTGGTTTCAACAGCGGCGGACAATTTTTCCAACGCACTCTCTTAACTGACCAAGATCAAAGCATGATTTGGCAGCGTGGCTCATTTAACTCTGACGCAACGCAACTTACATTTCAATCTCTCAACGCAAGCCCCACACAAACAGATGTGTCGCGAAGCATTACAACCCTGATCGATTTTTCCCAAAGCGACCAAATTGGTTGGACCATGCTGTATAGCGAAGGAGCAACAACTATTGGAACTGTTCGATTGGTACTTGTGCGAGCTCCAGCCGATCAACTTGCGGGTGGCGGCGGCATGAGTGGCGGCGGCATGGGTGGCGGCGGCATGGGTGGCGGCGGCATGGGTGGCGGCGGCATGGGTGGCGCAAACACTCAACAATCGCCCTCAGATCCCGCGGCATTGCAATCACAACTAAATCAAATGGTGGCTGCAAAACAGCAAATGCAGAAGCAAATTGACGGTTACAAAGCTCAAGTTACGGCTGCACAAGCCA
>CAIWNO010000423.1 GCA_903914045.1 uncultured bacterium
AGTGATTCCAACCGTTCTGCCTCCACAGATCGGAAATGTCTCCAGTGCGCCGCTTAGTATTGGCATGGTCAAAATGGCGGTGCCGTTGCACAAGCGAAATTTTGATATCCCAGAGGAGCTGAGCATCCTTGTTCAGGAGTGTATTCAATTGAAGCCAGAGGATCGCGTGCAAGGAATGCGCAGGGTTGCTGAGAGAATGGAAGTGATTTCCGCCGGTTTAGACGGTTCTAGAATGGGTATGGCAGCTGTTGGAACGCGGTAACTTTTGACCGTTGCGGATTCAAGTCAACCAATGAATTCATCCAGCCAAGACAAATGGGACATTCGATTTCTGCTGCTTGCGGATCAGATTGCGACATGGAGCAAAGACCCCAGTCGTGGTGTTGGCGCAATTATCGTGAGCGCGGCAAAACAAATTGTGGCGACTGGTTTTAATGGCTTGCCCCGTGGCGTGGAGGATCGCGCCGAGCGATTGGAGCGGCCGGCCAAATATGAATTGATTGTGCACGCGGAAATGAACGCCATTATTCAATGCGCGCGCAATGGAGTGAGTCCGCTGGGGTGCGCCATGTTCACATCATTTTCGCCGTGTGTGGCGTGCGCCATTGGTATGGTGCAAGCGGGTATTGCGCGCGTTGTGACATGGGAACCGGATTTAGTTGGCGCCGACGCGCATTGGCTTGAGAGCATTCGCAAAGCGCAAAGTGTTTTAAGCGAGAGCGGAGTTGTGTATGAAACTCGCTTGCGGCCCGCGTCCGCTCAGTTGCCTTGTTGAAAATGTATTGATTGTAAACAAGCGCGCCGTGGCGGCGAGTTGATATTTTGCTTTGAATAATGGGCAAATCAAGCGATGTTCATGTGCCGATGGATGGCGCAATGTCACATTCGATTGGGCGCGTCCATGCCCAGAAGATGAAGTCCTTGCGCCAGAACACGTTTGGTTACATGCGAAAGGCGAAGGCGGGCGAGTCGCGTGGCTTCATCGGGCGCCTTGAGAACAGGGCACGCTTGATAAAAAGTTGCGTATGAATTTGCCAGTTCATGCAGCGCGCCACAGACGCGTTGTGGCGAACCAAGGTCGGCCGCGTTTTTGATGGTGGCTGGGAAGGCAAGAATGGCAAGCACCAACGCGCGTTCGGCCGCGTGATTGAATGTCCACGCGGCGTTTGCAATGGCGGATTCCGGCGCGTCGCTTTTTGCAAGAAGGCTGGCAATGCGCGCGTGCGCATATTGAATGTAGGGTCCGGTGTCGCCTTCAAACGCAATCATGCGATCAAGATCAAACACATAATCTTTGATGGGGTCGCCGGACAGATCGGCGTACTTCACGGCGGCAATACCAACGGCGCGGCCAATGTCGGCGATCTCTTGTTCGGCTGTTCCTTCGGTTGGCGAATCAGTTTGTTTGGCGCGAAGCCGAACTTGTTCCGTGCCGCGCGCAATGGCTTCGTCCAGCAGCGCCTTGAGCGTAAACAGCTCGCCACTGCGAGTTTTAAGCGGTTTTTTGTCAGTGCCCAACACGCTGCCAAACGCCAAGTGAGACAGTTTGGCTTGCGTGCCGTCCGCAAGTTTGTCCCAGCCGATCAAATGAATGGCGTCAAAGACATCGCGAAAGTGATCGCGTTGTCGGGCGTCGACAACATAAATAATTTCGCCAGCGTGAAGCGCGCCAACGCGGTGCTGCACCGCGGCGAGATCGGTTGTGGAATACAAAAATCCGCCGTCGGCTTTGCGAATAAGAAGCGGGCGTTCGCGATCGGCGAAGTGAACAACCATTGCGCCTTGATTTACTTGCGCAAGGCCAGCGTCAATGAAAGCTTGGACCGTTGGCGCAAGTTTGTCGCGGTAAAAACTTTCGCCGCGCGAATGTTTGTTGGTTAAGTCAACGCCAAGAACGCGCGCGGTTTCTAGAACCTCGGTCATGGTGACGTCAATCAGTTGCTGCCACGCGGCAACCGTGGCGGCGTCGCCAGCTTGCAAGCGCAGAAGCGTGGCTTTGGCGTCTTGCTCTGCGGCAAGCGCGCTGTCATGTTGAATTTCAAGTTCGATAATGCGGTGCGGACCGGCGTGGCGCGCGCGCGCGGCTTCAAGACCGGCTTCATCGGTGGCGGATTCCAGTTGCGCCGCGCGATACGCATGATTGAGATCGGCCAGCGTGAGTGATTTCAAGTCGCGCTTCTGGCGCTTGAGCGCGGACATGGTCATTGCGATTGGAAGTCCCCAATCGCCAAGATGATTTTCGCGGAAAACTTTTCGGCCAAGACGTTCATGCAGGCGCGCCACGACATCGCCCAGAATGGTGCTGCGCAAATGTCCAACATGCATTTGCTTGGCCACATTCACGCCGCACAAATCCACAACAATGGCGTGAGTGCGCGGCGCGGGTTCAATGCCAAGGTCGGGCATGCACACGCGGTCAAGCATGGTGTGAAGCGCGGAGTCGCCAAGACGAATATTGATGAAGCCGGGGCCGGCAATGTCCGCGGTGCCAAGCGCCGCAAGCGGAGTGGCCGCGAGAATTTTGGCGGCAATGTCGCGCGGATTGGCGCAAATGGCGCGCGCGATGGCCAGCGCCGCGTTGCATTGAAAGTCGCCGTTCTTGCTGTCGTTGCTGATTTTGATTTGCGGATCGCTCTTGGCGGCGTCATCGCTGATCGCGGATGCAATGCCCTTGCGGAAGGCTTGTTCAAGATCAAATTTCGGATCGCATGACGCCATGATTCGAGTCTATCGACGAGTGCGTGCGACAAGTTTGGGCTGAACGCGCGCAAGAACAAATTTTCGCTTTGCATAGAGAGAGTCAAGAACGGGAATGGCAATTCCAGTTCCGCCGTCATTGTCTTGAAGCGTGTGTGCGGCAAGTTGCAGCATGGCGATCAGACTTTCAAAATCACCGATGGAAATAAATTCTTGGCCAACACGCGCCTTGGATGTGCCTTTCAAAACCCCGTCAATGTCACGCATATTGTGGTAATTGCCAAGCGGCAGGCACAGGCATGTGCTTTCAAATCCGTAGGCGGAAAATGCTGTGGCTTCGCAGGCGCCGCCTGGCATGAGCTTGCGTTGATACTTGAATGTTGGATTTTGTTTTTTGTGATTTTCATACAGCGAACTCAGCGCGTTTGTAAGTTTGGGTGAAAACACACTGGCGCGGTCGCCCACACGCAGAATGGCGCCGGCACCAATTGGGCTGTCATGCGCAAATGAGCGTGAATTTTCTAGGCACAACAAGCGCGCGTTGCGCGGAACCAGTTTGCTGTGAATGCTGTGCAGCGCGCCAATGAAACCAATTTCCTCGGCGCGCGTGAACAGCAAGCCAACATGTGGCGCGCGCTTTGACTTCAACAGGCGATCAAGCGTGGTCAACGCGGCGGCGGCGGCGGCAAGATCATCGCAGTCGTTGGTGTGCAGCAAGCCGCCAGCGATGCGCGCCTTGAGTAAACGCCAACGGGCAATGTCGCCCAGCGCGATTGTGGTCGCCTGCAATTTAAGTTGCGCTTTGTAGGCGGGAAAAATATGTTCGCCTTTCACGCGGCCCGTGACCGTGGCGGTGTGGCGCTTGCCGGCCGCGTCGATCACTTCAATGGATGCGTTTTTAAAATACGCCTCGTGCACGCCACCGCGAAATTCCAATTCCAAAGTGCGCGTGTCGGCCACGCGACGCACCACAAACGCGGGGTGATCCAGATGCGCCGTGATCAGCAGGGGGCGGCGCTTATTGTTGAACGCGCGTTGGGTGATCAACAGATTTCCGCCACTGTCGCGCTTCACGGATATTTTTGACGCGCGCTTAGCGATCCACTTATTGATGAACTCGATCACCGCATCCTCATGCCCCGCGGCCGTCGGCAGCGCGGTCAGCGCAAGCAATTGTTGTTGTTCAGCGGCCGTGGATTTAATTGTGTTCTGAGGCATGGGGCAATTTTATTGATTTGATTCAGGCAAACTTGTCGCGTTACAAACTACACTCACACCATGCCACTTGCTTCCATTGATGAAATTTTAAGCGAACTGAAAGCTGGCCGCGCCATTGTTCTTGTGGACGATGAGCAGCGTGAAAATGAAGGTGACTTTGTTGTGGCCGCGGAAAAAATAACGCCAGAGATGGTGAATTTTTTAACGCGCATTGGCGGCGGATATTTATGCGTTGCGCTTGATGGCGCAATTTGCGATCGACTTGAGCTCGAGCTTGCGCCATCGCGAAACAACGCGCGCAGTACCGCGTTCACCGTCAGCGTGGAGGGACATCCGCGCCACGGAATTGGAACGGGCGTCAGCGCCAAGGATCGCGCGACCACCATTCGATTGCTGAGCGATCCAATCACGGGCGCCGCCGACTTCACGCGTCCGGGCCATGTGAATCCGTTGCGCGCGCGCGATGGCGGCGTGCTGGTTCGTACTGGTCAAACCGAAGGCAGCGTTGATTTGTGCCGGCTTGCTGGCCTGCAACCCGCCGCGGCGATTATTGAAATTGTGAA
>CAIWNO010000424.1 GCA_903914045.1 uncultured bacterium
CCCACGTGTGATTGCAACGGCATTAAGGGTGGCTATCAAGGCGAGGGTGCGAAGACCGTGATTGCAAGCGAGGCCACCGCGAAGATTTCTTGCCGCTTGGTGGCCGACATGGATCCAGAAGATGCGTTCAAAAAATTGTCGGCGCATTTGCACGCGCGCGTGCCCACTGGCTACAGGCTTGAAATGAAAACTTTCGGGAAAAACCCGCCTATTCGTGTGAAAGATGAGAGTCCGTATTTGGTGGCGGCGGAGCGAGGATTGGCGAAAGTCTATGGAAAAAATCCTGTGTGCATTGGAACTGGCGGCAGCATTCCCGCGGTTGGTTTAATGCAACGAATACTTGGCGTGGAAAGTTTGCTGGTTGGATTTGGTTTGGATGATGATCGCGTGCATAGCCCAAACGAAAAATTTGAATTGTCGTGTTTCCGCCGCGGCGCATTAAGCCACGCCGCAATCTTGGCGGAGCTGGCGGGACTTCGTCCATAAATGTGCGCATGGCAATTCACACAATGAGATGCGTGGCCTTATTTCGCTTCACCGTGCTGGCGGTGGCTTTGTTGTTGTGCGCCACCGAGCGAGTGGCGCGCGCGGATGAGGTTGAAATTAAGGTGGAACAATTTGGAGCGTTCAACGCGTTTCGCGGCGCTGATGTGACGGCGATTCAGGTGCGCCTGCGCAGCGACTTGTCCGAACCAACTTCCGCCATTGTGCAGTGGGACCTGGAGAACGCCGACGGCGATGTGGCGTCGTATTGGCGCGAGGTGACATTGCCGCCCGGGCAAAATGTGACACGTTGGTTGTACGCCAAATTGCCTGCTATTTCCGCCAATTCTTTAGCGGGGCGCATATTCAATGTCAGCGTTTTTCAGGCGCAAGGCGCGCGGCGAATTCGACCACTTGGAACGCTTCGCTTCACTCCAGCGCAAGCGCAAGAGCAATCGCTGGCGCTAGAAATGAATCAAGACGCCATTGGGTTGGTGGGTAACGGCAAAATGGGTCTTGAACAACTTAGCGCACTTGCCAATGGATTTTCGTTTGTGCCAAGCATGAATTCCTTCACGCAGTTGCCGCGCGGAATTTCGCCGGCGGAAATTCCAGATCGATGGGAAGGCTTGTGGAGTTTCAACGAAATCATTTGGTCGCAAGCGTCGCCACAATTGCTCACGGGCGATCGCGCCGCGGCGTTGCGGGAATGGATTGAGCGCGGAGGATCGCTGGTGATTGTGTTGCCTGAGAGCGGCAACCCGTGGGGGCTTGGTGGCGGCGCGACACATTTTATGTCCGACCTATTTCCAAGCAAGGGCGTCACGCGTGTGGAGGGCGTGCCGCTGGAAACATTGCTGCCCGCGCTTTCACGCGCGACGGAATTGCGCCGCGACAATGTGCGCGTTCCGGTGTATGTGTTTGACTTGCTGGCATTGAGCGCGCCGTGGAAAGGGCTGATTGCTCTGCCAGAATCCAAGGCTTTTGCAGGCACTTCCAAAGAAATTACGAAATGGAATGGCCGCGCAAGCATTGTGGTTCGACGCCCGTTTGGGCATGGCTGCATCACGTTGATTGGGGTTGACATTGACGCATTGCAGCGCGGCGCATATGCCAATGAATCGCTGCCGCAAGTGGATGTGTTTTGGAATCGTATTTTGGGCCGGCGCGCTGACAGCATGAGCGCGAATGATTTTGATCGACTACAGAAATTTGAACCCAAGAAACTTGCGGGCGCATCGAGCTATGAGGAATACAACTGTGGCGAAGGCGATTTGGTGTTTGGCGCGATTGGTTTGCAAGGACGCGTTGCCAGTGGCGTGCTTGTCACGCTTGGGTTGTTTGTTGTCTATTGGTTGGCGGCGTGCCCAATTGCATGGCTGGTGCTACGCAAGAAAAAATTGCAGCACTTGGCGTGGCTTGTGTTTGTGGGCGTGTCGTTGCTGGCCTGCGGAGCAGCGTATGCATTCAGCAGCCTAATTAGCACAACCAGCAATACCCTGCGCTACCTGATGGTGCTTGATGCGATTGACACACCAACCACCGCGACTTCAAACTCACAGCAAAAAACGCGCGCGACCATGTGGATCAGCGCCCTGCTTCCTGGATTTGGAACTACAGAAATCGCAATGAAATCGGCTGAAAATCAACGAAATATCTTGACGACTTGGGCGCCCCCAACGCGTGGAAATGTTCAGGGCTTTCCAGATTCCGCGCGCTTTGATCAATCGATTGATGATCCATCCACATGCGCTCTTCCGGCGCGCGCGACCACCAGCGATTTTGAGGCGCGCTGGTTGGGCACTGTTCCTGCATCGTGGGGCGTGCTTCCTTCGCAGGTGGATGGGAAAAATATCAAGGCCACGGCAAGTCAAGGAAATGGCAATCGCATTTCATTGACTGGCTCGCTGACGCATCATTTACCTGGAGCGTTGAAAAATGTGACGCTGATTCATGTGTCGCCATTTCAATTTCCAACGCAACATTGGAGCAACAGCGATCACCTTGCTTTGAAACCCAGCGCGCCGCTTGCCAACGCGGGCCGCATGGTTGCGCTTGCAAATGATTGGTTGCCGGATGAAGAGTTGAATATGGGCCAGGCGCTCTATCCAAACGGCGCGCTTGATGCCGCAAAGTTAGACGCCGGTTCGCTGACCCAGGAAATTGCGAACAACTACGCGCGACCATTGCGCCAACTGAGCGCGCGAATTTTGTCACGTCAAACAACTGATCTTTTTGTGGGCAATCGCTTGCAAATCAATTTGCAGATGCTTTCCCTGTATCAAATGCTGCAACCACCGGCGTATGAAATGAATCCGCCAGACGCGCCCGCGCCCATTCGAGTGACGCGTGAGATTGGGCGTTCGCTTGATCTTTCGCGCTGGCTGACGCAGCCCTGTTTGATTGTCATTGGAATGCTTGAAGATGCGGCCATTCCAGTGCCCGTGAGTGTGTCGGGCGCGCCGGCGCAATGTAGCGGCAGCGTGTTGGTTCGCTACATCATTCCCCTGCCAGATGACGCGGCCATCTTTTGGCCGCCACTTCCCGTACCCTGAGTTGACCGTGGCGATGATTGAAACTGTCAACCTCACGAAAAAATATGGCGACTTGATCGCTCTGGACAATTTGAATTTGTCCATTGAGGCCGGCGAGTGTTTTGGATTCATCGGCCCCAA
>CAIWNO010000425.1 GCA_903914045.1 uncultured bacterium
CGCATGGGTTCGGGCGGCTACGCCATTCCCAGCATTGTGGAACCCGATGTGATTCAGTTTAAGAAGTGTGAAGCCAAGTTTATTTTGCACGTTGAAAAAAATACCGTGTGGAGTCGATTCAATGAGGATAGATTTTTGTAGAAGCACAATTGCATTCTCACCGAAGGTGGCGGTCAACCTCCGCGCGGCGTGCGCCGATTGCTTCGTCGCATGCATGAGGAATTAAAGTTGCCCGTGTATTGCTTGCTTGATTGCGATCCGTGGGGGCATTACATCTACAGCGTGATTAAACAGGGTTCCATTTCGCTGGCGTTTGAAAGTCAGCGGCTTGCCATTCCCGAGGCCAAGTTTTTGGGTATTCGCGCCAAGGATTACAAGGCGTGCGGCCTGAGCGACGATGTTCAAATTGCCCTGAATGACAACGACATTAAACGCGCCAAGGAAATCGCCGCGTATCCGTGGTTCCAAGGTCACAAGCCGTGGCAAAAAGAAATTGAAGGTCTTCTGACAAACGGTTTCAAAATGGAAGTGGAGTCTTTGATCACGAAAGATATTTCCTATGTCACGGAGGAATATGTTCCGCAGCGGTTGAAGGCCAAAGATTGGCTAGAGTGATTTTGCGGGCAAGAAAAGCGAAAAACATGTGCCCTTGCTGGCGTCGCTGAACACTTCAATGCGACCGCCATGTTCTTCCACAATGCGGCGCGTGGTGGCAAGACCAAGGCCGCTTCCGCCTGGCTTGGTGCTGGCATAGGGGCGAAAAATAGTCGCAAGGCGCGATGCATCAATGCCGGGTCCGGAGTCAATCACATCAATTCGGTAGCCACTTTCCTGGGACTTTTTGTCGGGCGCGGCTTCTATGCGCAGCAGCAATTCGCCACGGCTTTCATCCACGGCAACAACGCCGTCGGGACTCATGGCTTGAACCGCGTTGATGATTAAATTGAGAATGGCTTGCTTGAGCAAGCCCGCGTCCACATGGCATATTGCCGGAGTGGCTGGAGTGTCGATGCGCATCAGCACGCCCGCGCGCTCCGCTTGTGGGTGAAAAAAATCCGCCAACTCTTGCACAAGTTCGCGCAAGTCGCGCGGCTGCGGATCAAGTTTCATTCGGCCAGCGAAACGCAGGAAGTCGCTCAAAATATCTTTCAATCGACTGGACTCGCGCGCCAACGCGTCGGCGCGCTTGATAGCGGTGGCGCGCACGGGTTCCGGCAAATTGGAGTCAAGCACTTCTTCGCGCAGCAGCTGCGCGTTGAGCGTGAGTGTTGAAAGGGGATTTTTAATTTCGTGAGCCAAGCCGCTGGTCATGCTTCCAAGTTCCGCCAATCGCTCGGCGGATTGCGCGCGTCGTTCAGCGGCAAGCGCGCGCGCGGCGCGGCGGCGCAATGAACCTGCCGCAGCAAGGCCGGCTAGAATTGCGCCAATCACGGCACCAATAAGAATTGCTGGAATGGAATTCATCATGAGATGCCAATGTCAAAATAAGAAATAGGTGAAATAGAAACGCCCGCCTTGTGAAAGAAAGGCGGGCGTTCAAGATTTAAAATATTAATACTAAAATAACAAGTGATGATTTCAAACCCAATCACATACTTGCGACTTATGC
>CAIWNO010000426.1 GCA_903914045.1 uncultured bacterium
ATGGAATTGCCAACGCGTATTGGTGATAAAAATTATCTCATGGCCAACAGCCATATCGCCCATGATTGCTTGGTTGGAAGCAAATGCATTTTTGCCAACAATGTTTCTCTTGGCGGACATGTTGAAATTGGCGATGGAGTTATTTTTGGCGGCGTGTCCACGGTGCATCAATTTGCGCGCGTAGGTCGCGGGGCCTTTCTTGGTGGCTTGACTGGTTTAAGCACGGATTTGCCTGCGTTTTTCATGCTGACCGCCATCAATGTCGCCGGTAGTTTGAATTTAATCGGCATGCGCCGCAGCGGAATGCTACGCGCGGATATTGACACCGTCCGCTGGGTCTATGAAGTGGTTCAAAGAAGAAAACTGTCAAGACCCAATGTGTTGATCGCTTTGGCGGAGCGTAAAGAAAATCTAATCGTGCAGGAATACATGCGCTTCATTGAGACCGCGAAACGACCCATTACTCCAAGCACAGGAAGCGCGCTGCGGGGAACTTCCATCACGACCACTGTGGAATAAATGCATCCACCCATTCGCATTCGTATTTTGGCCAGTGGCAGCCAAGGCAACGCCGCCATTGTTTCGCTGCGTCCACACGATGCGGCTCCAATGCACTTCATTATTGATTTAGGTTTGTCGCCACGTAAATTATGCGGCGCGCTGGCAGTAGAAAATATCAAGCCACATGAAATTGCCGCCATTTTGATCACGCACGCTGATGCAGACCACTTACATGGCGGGTGGGCTCGGCGCTGGCCCTTTGAAAACGCCAAGGTCATTGCGCGCAACGCGCATCACCGCGCCATTGCTAACGCTGGAATTCAACCATCTCACATGCTCGACGCGAATGCTGATCCCCATGCTTTTTCGGCGCAAATCAAAGCATTTGCTTTACCGCATGACAAATCGGGTTCAACAGGTTTTCGTATTTCAACTGATGGGGTAGCGATGGGTTGGGCCACAGATTTGGGTCGCATGTCTAGCGATGCGCTGGCATTTTTCGCGGGCGTAGACGCACTTTGTATTGAAAGCAATTACGACGCGCGCATGCAACAACATTCTTCGCGGCCGGATTTCTTGAAGGAGCGCATCATGGGTGGCCATGGACATCTTTCAAATGTGGAGGCCATGCAAGCGGTGCTTCACATTCATGGCAAGCGCGCGCTGCGCCATATTGTGCTGCTTCATCTTTCGTCGCAGTGCAACTCGCAGGACTTGGTGCGCGAGTTGTGGGACACGCACGCGCCAGAACTTGCCGGCAATATGCAAGTGGCCACGCAAACGCTTCCGCTGCCGTGGGTTTGCGTGGGCCAGCCGCGCCACTGTAATTGGAGCGAGTCACTGTTTGCGGCGCAACATGAAACTTTCAATTCAAGCTGCGCGGGACAATAAAAATCAACGCTCACTTTCATCGCCAAAGCGGCTTGATTTCGTGCGCTCATGCTCGAAAGCAAGCAAATCACGCTGCCGCCCGAAGCCCCCCGCCTTCGCTACGCTCAGAAGTCCCTCATGAGCGACTTCATTGGACATCACTGTGGCGTCGCCTTGGTGCGCTTAAAAAAACCGCTGGCGGAATTGCAACGCATTCACGGCGACCCACTGTGGGGACTTCGAAAATTATATTTGCTCATGGAGAAGCAACACAACCGCGGGCAAGATGGCGCGGGTATTGCCAGCGTGAAATTTGACACGGCGGCAGGCGAACCATTTCTTTCGCGGCTTCGCAACAGCAAGCGAAGTCCCATTGAGCGTCTCTTTGACGCGGCGCTGGGACCCGCCACAAAAATTTCCGAACATGATCTACGCAACATGAATCCGCTGGAACTGAAGCGGCGCATTCCCATGCTTGGCGAAGTCATGCTTGGCCATCTTCGATATGGAACATTTGGCGGCCGCGGTGAGAATGTGTGCCACCCATATATCCGCCGTTCCAATGTGGCCAGTCGTAATTTGGCCGTGTGCGGCAACTTCAACTTGACCAACGCCACGGAACTTTTTCAAACGCTCGCGGAGTATGGGTTGAACCCCGTGGGTGATACGGATACTGGCGTTGTGCTTGAAAAAATAGGTCATTTCCTTGATGTTGAGCATGATCAATTACGCGCCAGCGCGGGTCTTGGCAGCCTGAAAAACTTGGACGGTGTTGACTTGGCCCACGCCGTGGCGCAGGAACTGAATCTGACGCGCGTTCTTACAAAGGCCACCGCCGACTTTGACGGCGGCTATGTCTTTGTTGGCTTGCTTGGTCACGGCGATTGTTTTGTCTGCCGCGATCCCAACGGAATTCGCCCCGTCTTTATTTTAGAAACCGACGATGTGGTGGCGGCCGCAAGTGAACGCGCCGCGCTGACCACCGTCTTTGATGTGGCGCCTGAATCCGTGAAGGCGCTTGAGCCAGGACACGCGCTGATTGTGCGCCGCGATGGCGTGGTGGTGCGCGAACAATTTTGCGAGCCCGCCGCGCGCTTGGAATGTTCCTTTGAGCGAATTTATTTCAGCCGCGGCAACGATCCAGACATTTACAACGAGCGCAAACAACTTGGCCGTAATTTGGCCGAGCCTGTGTTGCAACAAACCGGCGCGGACTTCTCCAAAATTGTTTTTGGATTTATTCCAAACACCAGCGAGCCGGCGTTTCTGGGCTTGGTGAAAGAAGTTGAGCAACACATTCATAAACGTGAAATTGCCGCTTTAACAGGCAAATTGCGCGCGGGCACGCTCACCCAACTTGATCTGGAAACATCCATTGGCATGTTGCCGCGCGTGGAAAAAGTGGCGCACAAAGACCAACGCCTGCGCACCTTCATTACGCACGATGCGGCGCGGCGCGATTTGGTCACGCACAGTTACGACGTCACCCGCGGCGAGGTTGGTCCAGGCGACACGCTTGTCATGGTGGATGACTCCATTGTTCGCGGAACAACTTTGCGCGACTCCATTATCACAATGCTTGCTCGCCTGAAGCCTGCGCGTATTGTCATTGCAAGTTCGGCGCCGCCTATTTGCTATCCCGACTGTTATGGAATTGATATGAGCCAACTTGGAAAGTTCATCGCCTTTGAAGCAGCCGTGGGAGTGATCCGCGATCGCGGTGACGAAAAACTTTTCGCGGAGATTGAAACGCTCTGCCAAGAGCAGGCGCATCTTCCAGCGGCGCAAATGAAAAACCATGTTCGGCGAATTTATGACTCGGTGACGCACGAGCAACTGTGCGCGCGCATTGCCCAACTCATTCGCCCCGCTGGCCTGGCATGGAAAGGCCAACTCGATGTGGTCTATCAGCGAATCGAGGGTCTGACCCAAGCCATGCCACATCATCGCGGAATTTGGTACTTCAACGGCGAATATCCCACTCCTGGCGGGCTTCGTGTTCTGAATAC
>CAIWNO010000427.1 GCA_903914045.1 uncultured bacterium
ATCGGGAGAAAGTAAAACCTTTGTTTTTGGCGGGTTGTCAAGCGCAAAACAACTTGGCGGAACAATCGCGCTTCGATATTTTTTACACGCAGGTGGAAGCGATTCCCACTCGTCCTTTCCAATTATTTTTAAATTCTCCGATGGGTCCTGGGTTGATCGCATGTTTGTGCCCGCGCAAGGGCATGTGCTTGCGGTGTCTTCCAATTTGATCGACGACGATGGAAATTTAAAAGTTGAAATTGTGAACTTAAAATTTAATTCCAAGGACAATTCATTCACTCCTGGCATGTACACATTCAATTGGGATGAGGACAGTCTTGAAGTGCTCTATCGAGTTGGCGGCTTTGAGACAAATTATTTGCGAGGCATGGTTGTGAACATGGTCAAGTTGTCTTTTTTGGCCATGCTGGCTATTTGTTCGGCAACAACGCTTAGCTTCTCGGTGGCGTGCCTTTTGTCATTCAGCATTTTTTTGGCGGGAAGCTTGGCGCCTTTCCTGGCGCAAAGTTTAATGTTCTGGACTTCCGCCGCGGACGCGGGCTCATTTGAGGACACGGTTCAAATTATTGTTCGCGCCATCGCCACGGTGGTTGAATACTTACTGCGTCCATTTGGGCAAACAAGCGCCAATGATTTGTTGGTGAAGGGGCGCAATGTCAGTTACCAACGTATGACGCAAGCGATCGCGGTGATTGGCTTGGCGTGGACTGGCACGACGTTCATTATTGGCTGGCTTGTGTTTCGGCGCAAAGAATTGGCTATTTACAGCGGACAAGGATGATTCATGCAAGATCGACTCATTCAAATCGCTTGTCTGGTGATCATGGTGCTTGGCTCATTGATCTCCGCAACCGCGGTTCCAAATCTACTGGAGCAAGCCAGCAAAGATGGTCTTCGATACACCGCCGATCCCATCGAAGGCGCTCCGCCAATTGTCGTCATTGGCAACGCTATTGGTGCTTTGCGAGGAATTCTGGCTGATTATTTATGGATTAAGTTGCAGGCCCAAAAAGAGCAGGGGCAATTTTATGAGGCCATGGCCGACGCCGACTTGATCACCAAGCTGCAACCCCGCTTCGCCGAGGTGTGGGGTTTCCATGGACACAATATGGCGTACAACATTTCAGTGCTGACCAACACGCCGGAGGAGCGTTGGGCATGGGTGAATGCTGGAATTGATTTGGTGCGCAACAAAGGACTTCGCTACAACCCGAATGATCTTGGATTGAACAAGGAACTTGCATTTTGGTTTGCCCACAAAATAGATGGAGTCTCCGATGACGCCCACTTGTATTACAAGCGCGAATTCGCCAAGGAATGGCAATACATACTGGGCGCGCCTCCATATGACCAAGGCGAGCGGGAAAAATGGTTAAGGGATATGGCCAACGCGCCTGATACGCGCGAGGAACTTGAGCGAAAGAACCCAGACGTACAATTGCTCATCGATGAATTTACCTCCGAATTCGCCCCGTTTGACAAGCAGTTTCGATTCAAGTTGGACAAAGAATTCTTGATCAACTTGGGAAAATGGATGGCGGTGAAATCCTCTCCCTATGCGAAAATTTTGAATTTGGAAAAAAAGTTCAAGTCCAACGATCCAATTTTTGTCGCATTTGATCGCGTGTTGTCCAAGCCCGGCCAGCAAGGTGCGCTGAATATATTGCTTCAATTTTTGCGCAAGCGAGCCTTGCTGGATGACTACAACATGGATCCATCCAAAATGGCGGATTACACACGCGACTATGGTCCGCTGGATTGGCGTCATCCCCAAGCCCACGCATTTTATTGGAGCCGTATTGGTGCCGAACAGGGTGAGTCCAGATATGGCACGCCAGATGATGCCTATAAGGTGATGAACAATGACCGCATGACTATTCAAGCCATGCAGGCGATGAATCATTCTGGTTTCATGTCCATTGATCCATTCGCAAACGACAATCCAACACGTCTACAAGACAACCGTTGGATTAAGTCAATTGAAAAATATTTTTTACGGCTGTATCAAAAGCATTATCAAACGCGTGGGGCGGGCAGCGACACGTTCTGCGATTTTCATGAAAACTTCATGTCGCAGGCGGTTCGCCAACTCTTTCGAGTGGGCGATTACGCAGGCGCCCAGGAAATCATGGAACATTTAGATCAATTGTATGGGCAGGGCGGACTGATACCCAACAGTAAATATGTGAAGTCACTGGAGGATTTTGTCCGTGATGCGACCTACGGCGAATATGAAATGGTTCCAGATGTGGCTCGAACAGATGTGTACGCCGTGCTTCAGCGGGGATTTCGCGAGGGTCTTCTCATGGGGCGCAAGAAAATTCTTGAGGAAAGTTTAAAGTTCGCGAAAGATTTGACGGAATACTTTCAAGGAACGCGGTACACGGATTTTGTGAATAAATTTGGCGAGAAGCGAATGGCTGATCTTGTGGGGGATATCCGTAAAAGCGTTGAGGATGTCTTGATCGCTTTGATTCGTGATAACAACCAGCCATTGTTTGATCGACTCTCAATCTACAACCGCGCCAATGAAGAACAGCGCCGCATGGTGTATGACGCAGTCAAGGATCAAATTGCAATGGAGTTGAAGGAAAGTCCGCTGAGTGAGGCCATGCCCTTGTCGAGCGCATTGCCAGAACCTCCGGATATGCAGGCGTATCGAGCGCTGCAAGCGGAAGCGGCGCGCCTTCGACAGGAAAGTTTTGAGAATCAAAAACGGTCGGAAACAGAGCGAAAATGAGTGCAATTGCCATACCTCCAGCCATCATAGCCATTGGTCGAAACTATCTTGAGCATGCCCAGGAAATGGGTGGAACGGTTGATCCAAATCCAATCATCTTCATGAAAAATCCTGCGTGCGTGATTGGCGACGGGCAAGCCATTGTCATTCCCGCCATTTGTCAACGACCGGGTCCGCAAGTGGATTGGGAGGGCGAGTTGGCGATTGAGATTGGAACGACGTGCAAAAATGTGAGGGAGGCCGACGCGCTTGGCATGGTGCGCGCTTACCGCGCGGCCAATGATGTGAGCGCGCGGTGGTGGCAGAAGCAGGGATCGGGCGGGCAGTTTTGCCGAGGAAAAAGTTTCGACACATTTTGTCCGCTTTCACTTTCCACTCGCGCGGAGCGTGTGCCTAATCCGCAATCGTTGCGCATTATCACGCGCGTGAATGGCGAAGTAATGCAGGACGCATCCACCGCCGACATGTATCACTCGGTCGCCAAAATTATTTGCGTGCTCAGTGATGCGACCACCTTGCTGGCCGGCACCATTCTTCTCACGGGTTCGCCCGCCGGCGTGGGAGCCTCCAGAAAGCCGCCTATTTTCCTGAAAGATGGCGATATTGTGGAGGTTGAAATTCCTGGCGTGGGACGTGTTCGCAATC
>CAIWNO010000428.1 GCA_903914045.1 uncultured bacterium
AACATCGTTGAATAAATCAAATGGCGCTTGCGAGGCGATTTTGCGGAACCCCATGAGGTCAAGCATGTGCGCCAACAATTCAAACGCCCACGCTGATCGATTGAAATCATTTTCGTCACGTTGTTCGCCGTACAAAAGTGTGATTAAATGAAAACGATGTTGTGTTTCAAGCTTTGCCTCGGAGAATAATTTGGCGATATTTTCCAAATTGGGAACGCACAACCGCAACACTCCGCCAGGAATGAGCACGCGAAAGGCCTCAAGAAGCGCATTGGGCAACTCCGTGCGAAATCCAAATCGTTGATAAACATACGGCGCGTATATTTCCGCGACGGACTGATTTGCACACATGGAAAGATCGCTACCGTCGCCAACCACATCCACGCCAGGCCCGGCGTGCCTATTCATTAGGGTCCAACCAGGTTTGGTTTGAGTTGCACCAATATGCAAGCGAATGAAATCTTTGGGCGCGGCGGTGAGGGGTGGTGGTAGAGACATGCGAAAGAATGGTAGATGAAAATTTGATTGTTGATGGACGACCATGCAACCAGTGAAGTGGCTTGCATTATGCTTTGACCATGGCCAACAAGGGTCGCGCAAACGCCAAGTCACCAGCCAACAACGCCATGGCATTGGCGCAGCAACTGCACGAGCATGGCGACTTTGATAAAGCGGAACAGTTGTACAACCAGGTGTTGTCGGTTCTGCCAAACCATGGTGACGCGTTGTGTTGTTTGGGCTTGCTGCGATTTCAAACTGGGGACGCGCCAACCGCGATCGAGTTGCTGCGCAAGGCCACATTAACGCGCCCCATGCAGGCCAAATTTTTTTACAACCTGGGAAAAGTGCATCAAACGCTTGGCGATATTCCAGAGGCCATGACCGCGTATCAACGCGCCATAGATATTGATGCGCGCCAACCGCAAGCGCATTGCAATTTGGCCAACGCGCTGCAGTTGAAAGGCGACTTGGACGCGGCGCTGCAACAATTTCAGCGCGCCATGCTGGCGTGTCCAACGTCCCCGCTTCTGCGCACCATGTATTTGTGCGCGCTGAATTATGTATCGGCGCCAGATCGCCAGGCGATTTTTGCGGCGCACATAAAGTTTGCAGATATGTTTGAGGCGCCACTGCGACCGCGGTTGAAAATGGCTGGGGCAAATCTGCCTTCAAAGAACACGGCGCAACACTCCGTAAGTGATCATGCACTTCAAAGCGATGGCGCCCCAAACAAATTAAAAAATTCGGCAATTTCCAATTCGCCAACTGGCGCCAATGCGCCCATTGCAAATGATCGCCCGCTACGAATTGGCTATGTTTCCGCTGATTTCAAGCAACATTCAGTGGCGCATTTTATTGAACCAGTGCTGGCCGCGCATGACAAAAGCAAGTTTGAGGTGTTCTGTTATTCAAACAACTTAATGGGCGACGAGGTCACGCAACGCATTCAAAGCGTGTGCGCGCATTGGCGCGTGATCGCGGATCAATCCGATGAAGTGGTGGCGAAACAAATTCGCGAGGACGGCATTGACATACTTGTGGATTTGGCGGGACACACGCCGCAGAATCGTTTGCTGGTGTTCGCGCGCAAACCGGCGCCCGTGCAAGCGACATGGATTGGGTATCCCAACACAACTGGCTTGACCACGATGGATTACAGAATCACCGACGCGTTCGCGGATCCGGTTGGCGACTCCGACCAGTTTCACACTGAAAAATTAATTCGTCTGCCCGAATGTTTTTCTTGCTTTGAGGCGCCGCGTGAAAGTCCGCAGGTTGGCGCGTTGCCTGGGCTTGCCACGGGTCACATTACATTTGGTTCTTTCAACAATCCGCTGAAATTCACGCCCGATGTGATTGAGCAATGGTCACACATTCTCAAGCGCGTTCAAAACTCGCGTCTTGTGCTGAAGTATCAAGGACTTGATTCTGCATTTATGAGCGGATTGATGCGAGAACAATTTTCAAAGCACGGCATTGCGCCAGATCGCTTAGACATTCTGGGCAAGGATGTTTCACAATTTGATCACATGAACCGCTACAACCAAATTGATATTGGCCTAGATCCATTTCCCTATAACGGGACCACAACAACATGTGACGCGCTGTGGATGGGCGTTCCGGTTGTAGTGCTCGCTGGCAACACGCATGTCAGTCGCGTGGGCGTGAGTCAAATGCAAAACATTGGCTTGCCGCAACTTATCGCGCGCGATGCAGGTAACTATGTTGAGATTGCCGCCACGCTTGCGGGTGATCTAGAAAAACTTGCGGCGTTGCGTGGCGGTTTGCGTGCGCGCATGAACAAGTCCCCGCTGACAAATGTGGCGCGCTTCACGCGCAACGTGGAGGCCGCGTACGAAGTCATGTGGCGCAATCATGTCAATACGCCAAGAGTTTGACTTCAACAGAATTTTTTGTAAACACAAACTGCAAAATCAACACGCCCGCGCCTGATGAGGCACGGGCGTAGAAACTTGCGCGCGAAATATTCCGCCTCATTATGTCCGCCGCATCACGGGGCCCCCAGTTCCGCTGCGAAAAAGATATTTGATTGCAACCCAACGACACCCGTGTTTCGCATAAGGATGTCGCTGAGCCGAGTGGATTCAATTACCGCCATTTGTTGATTGTTGAACATTGCGTTCTGGTACCAGAAGCGATCGCCATCGCGCAAGCGCATGAACTGATCGCGCATGATGGCCAGATGCGTTTGGCCAAGGCTTGAGCCTGGAGCGTGGTCCTCGGCGAGCATGCCAACCCACGCGTCAATGTTGTCGACCGTTTTGTACAACTTTTTCAAATTGTCCGCGACAATTGGATTGGAAGTGATTTGCGAAAAGTTTTGCACGCGTGGCAAACCAAAGTCCGCGCGCATGGTGTTGTAGTCGCTCAATCCGTGGTCGCGACCGCGTTGAATGTTCAACGCGCCCAAGTCAAAGCCGCCAGAGCCTGGAGGACCGAACAAAAAGTTTCGCAGCGGATCAACAATTTTTGTATCTGTAATTTGCTGTGTATCAACGGCGAAGTAGCGAATGAATGGATCTATTCCACCCACGCTTGGAATGATGGACGGATTGAAAAAGACATTGGCTAGCGGAAGCGAGTCAATCTCAACAAAATTTTCATTCACAACACCAATGTCCGGACCAACCATGGAGTGGCCATTGCGATACGCGGCGGCGGCGAACGCATTGCTAATCCCTGGATTCACCGTTGGTTTGTAGCCTTTATACGGCGGCAACGATTGCCCCATGAGCGCGGGAAGAAATTCGTTGAACACAATCACCTGAATTTCAGCGGTCACAATTTTACGCGCCTCTTGGTACAGCATTTCGTCATTCCAATCCTTGTGCTCCTTGACAAGTCGATCCGCATGGCGATTGTGTTCGCGCACAAATACAGTTTGAAGTGTCGTCAAGCCGGGCTGCTCGTTGGCGCGCACATCACCAGCCACCACCAAGGTGGTGACCATGTTTCCCAGCGCGTCGTCGTTGGCTTGCGTTCCATCATTCAGCGGCAACATATTTCCGTACGCGGTGGCGCGCACTTTCATGCGCCCTCCAGTTCCCGTACGCAACCATGCGGCGCGAGTGGCGTCGGATCCGTAGACCTGCGATGCGTCAATAAACGAAGTGACTTTGTTGATTTGCTCGCGCGCGTTCTTTGTCCCAGTCGACGCGTCAAAGGCGGATCGATCCATCCAAATTTTCTTTGTACCGGTAGATGCGGGATCAAACCAAGCGTCGCCGGCGGGAACAGAAATATCAAACGCCTCGGTTGTTGCGCCAGCCGCCAACCCAATGTCGTGATCTAGAAATTGACCAAACTCATACACGCACGTGGACAACCCGCGCTCGTCCGCGGTTGAAATATCGCCTTGCGCCACAAGGGCATTGCTGATTGCGCGCGCACTTGGACGATTGGAGCCAGTGGGCGCAGAAAATCCGTCGGCGTAATGCGCGCCACTTTTTTCACGCAGGTATTTGCTGAGTGCGCTACCCCACTGCGGATTGCCTGCGTTGTTGCCCTTGCCGTCATACGAGCGATATGCCGGCGCGGGTGAATTGTTTCTGATTTGAAGTTGCGTTCCATTGGCATGACTACGAACGGCGGCGCGCCAACCGTCACGAGAACCTGAGATGCGCGGATCAATGCGACCTTGCGCGGATTGATCCGTTTGATTTGCGGCGGCCGCGATCATGACGCCCACAAACAATGCGATTGTGAAGATCTGCGCAGGCAATCGCTTGCTTTCATTGAGCGCGGACTTACCGCGATCGGATTTCAAAATTAAGTTTTTTGAATTCACACTCAGACGCTGTGACGCATGTGCATTTCCCATGTCGAAC
>CAIWNO010000429.1 GCA_903914045.1 uncultured bacterium
GAACCTTTTTCAATTTTCAACGCGGCTTGAATCATCACGCTCACGGGACTTGATTTGATTTCAAGATCAAATGTTCGGTCGCCGTAGACGGTGACAATGCAACCGACCACGCGGCCGTTAAGCTCGCGTGTCATGTCATTGAATTTGGTGATGAATTGTCCGGGATTGACGCCGTTGGCGCCAAGCACTGGACCGAGTGGAGGAGCAGGCGTTGCTTTACCGCCGGGCGCCATGATCTTAAAAACTTTGGTGATTTTCTTGGCCATTGAATCCTACCTCCTACGCAGCGTGCTTCAACAAGAAGCGAATTTGATCAGCCAGACCAAATTATTCACGACGTAGTTCGAACGGTGTGCGAAAGTGAGCCAAATACTGTACACGAAGTTGGCAAGGGCTTCAATGGGTTGCAAGATGATTTTGGCGGGAATTGGCATGAATAGGTGAATGCCAAATTTGTTGCGGATTGTGTTGCCAACGCGTGGTGCTGAAGCGGCATTGCCTCATATATAGATGTTGCGGTTACGCATACCACCGATTGGTGCGCGATTTAGGCGTTATCTAGCGCCAAATGGCAGAACATTTCCACACCCGTGGTTATGGAATCATCATTGAAATCAAATGCGGGATGGTGCAAAGGCGGGAAATGTTCGTTGGGGCGCTTTTGACCCAGCGCAAAAAAGCACGCGGAAGCCACTTCGCCGTAATGGGAAAAATCTTCGCCGCCCATGACTGGATTGTGAAGCGGTTGAACTTTGTCGTTGCCCAGCGCGATCTTGGCCACGCGTTCAAAGCGCGCAAATGTTTCTGGACAATTGTTGGTGGCGGGAGTGCCTGGAAGAAACTGCACGGTGGCGCTTGCGCCAAGCGACGCGGCAACGCTTTCGCAAATTTGTGTGACACGCGCGTTCACATGATCGCGCACGGAATTTTTTAACGCGCGCGTAGTGCCGCGCATGGAGACCGTTGGTGGAATCACATTGAAGGCGTCGCCGCCATGAATGGCCGTGATGGTGACAACCGCGGCGTCAAGCGGATCAATTTCACGCGACACAATTGTTTGCAGCGCTTGCACAATTGCGGCGGCGACCATGATTGGATCGGCGGCAAGGTGCGGCCACGCCGCGTGACCGCCGCGGCCGTTGATGGTGACTTCAAAGGCGTACGCGCTTGCAAGCATGGGACCAGCTCGCGAAGCCACGCAGCCAACGTCAAGCGAAGGCCACGCATGCAATCCATACACGCGCTTCACGGCGGGACCAATGCGCGAGCCATCTAGCGCGCCATCTTGAATCATGCGCTCGGCGCCCATGCCGGTTTCTTCGGCGGGTTGGAATACAAATGTCACGGGGTTTGGCAGCGGAAATTTTTTTGAAATGTGCGCCAAA
Source organism: uncultured bacterium (assembly GCA_903914045.1). Taxonomy (GTDB): domain Bacteria; phylum Planctomycetota; class Phycisphaerae; order Phycisphaerales; family SM1A02; genus SYAC01. The sequence continues at coordinate 1,386 of CAIWNO010000429.1, forward strand.
ACGCACGCCGCGCCAAGCAACATCACGGTATGACCGTCATGGCCGCAGGCGTGCGCTCGGCCCGCAATTTGGCTGCGCCACGCGGTATTGGATTCATCGGGCATGGGCAGGGCGTCAATGTCGGCGCGCAGGGCTATTGCTTTCGCGTTGGTGTTTGCGCCACCAGGGATGTGGGCAACGGTGCCAGTTCCGCCTGCGAATCCCGCTTCAAATGCAATACCAAGACGTGTGAGCTCCGTGCGAATTAAAGCGGCGGTATTCACTTCCTCAAAGGCGGACTCGGGATTTTGGTGAAGTTTGCGGCGCAAGTGGGTGAGGTCATCACGCGCTTCTAGAACCAACGCGCGTATGTCTTCGCAAGAAAGCATGCACCAAGTCTAACCAACTCGTTTAAGTGCGCCGTGAAATGTTGACACGAAAATCAGTCGCGTCATGGCTTCATCTTTCTTTGCGGCGCATGCCAATTATTTACGAATAGGCGGCAGGCCAACTTCAACGCGGCCTTCATTCACACGCGCAAACGCGGCCTTGTCGTGGTGGATCAAGCGGCTCAGTTGGCTCATGGTTATGCCAAGAATTCCCGCCGCGCCGGCCAAATCAAATCGGCGCGCCACAACAACATCAAGCGCTTCAGCAAGAAGTCCTGGGTAATCCTCATGATCTGGGTTCACGCACATCTTGTCGCCTTGACGGCGCGCGCGCCACAAATCACTTGCCGTGTGCCTGTCGCGACTTGTGGCCACGCGCAATTGAATGGCCAATCTGCGGCGTAAACGTTTCATGGCCATGTGTTTATTTTGAGCTTGACTGCGCCGCTCAGTGGCCTGCGCCTCCACGCCAGTTGGCGTGTGAATCATCCATACCGCGGTATCACGGCGATTTCTATTTTGTCCACCAGGACCAGACACGCGGCCGCATTCAATTTCACATTGCTTGAGCAATTCAATTTCATCAATGGTTGCGGGATGCGGCGCGGGCACCATTTGAAATCGGTCGCTGACATAAGGTGGTCGATAGGTCATGAGATTCGCAATTGTGAAAGTGGTTCTGCTGCGAGCGACAGATCATCATGCTCGCCCGCGGCAAGTCGCAGCAACGCAAGTCCGCCAATCATGACGGCGTTGTCGGTGCAGAATTCTTTGGGCGAGAGGAACAAGGGAACATTCATGGTATGGGCGAATGCTTGCAGCATGTCGCGCACACTTTGATTGCGGATCACACCGCCGCCGGCGCACAAGGACAGACATGGATTAATTTCCCAAGCGGCAACTAAACTTTTTTCCAAGCCGCGTACAACGCCACGCTGAAATGACGCGGCCAAATCCGCTTTTCGTGCGGGCGTAAGTTCTGGAGCAGCGGGGCGCGCGGGACGATTTGGCGCGTTGGGTGTTCCGCGCACTTCATACAAAAACGCGGTCTTTAAGCCGCTAAACGACATGTCTGCGCTGCCGGCGAAGTGCCCCGCGTGAAAGTCAAATGCTTTTGCGTTGCCACCGCGCGCAAGTTTTTCCAGCAACGGTCCACCTGGCCAACCCAGTTGCAAAATAGAAGCAGCTTTGTCAAAGGCTTCGCCCGCGGCGTCATCACGCGTGCGCGCAACCACGCGCGCGCTTAGCGGTGATTCCATAAAGACAAAGTGCGTGTGGCCGCCGCTGGCCACAAGACCAAGCGCGGGATATTCCGGCGTGGTGTCAAGAAAATGACACGCCACCAAATGCGCTAGCACATGGTCAACTCCCAAGAATGGTTTTCCAATCGACCACGCCAAGGCTTTGGCGGCGCTCACCCCAACAAGCAGTGAACCGATTAAGCCGGGACGAATTCCCACCGCAACGGCGTCAAGTTGAGCGAAAGAAATTTTTGCGTCGCTCATGGCGGCACGAATGGCGGGCAGAAGTTTTTCCAAGTGCGCTCGGCTGGCAAGTTCAGGCACAACGCCGCCGTACATGGCGTGTACGTGGTCTTGATTGATGACGGCGTTGGAGAGCGCGACTAGTGTGCCCGCGCGCAATTGCACCACGGCGGCGGCGGTTTCATCGCAACTGGTTTCAAGCGCCAAAATGGTCAGCGGTGCGTTCACTCGCTACATCCTAGAATCGTTTTGTGGAAACAGATCTTCATCGCAGTTCGGTGCTGAGCGAATCAGCGGTTTTGGTGCAAGTTCATTTGCCGGATTCGGATTTCGACCATCACGATCCACTGGGTGAATTGCGGGCTTTGGTGGAAAGCGCGGGCGTGAAAGTGGCGGGGGAACTGGAGCAAAATATGAAGCAGCCGCGCGGCGCCACCTACTTGGGCAAGGGCAAAGTGGAGGAACTTGGCTTCATGGTGAAGCAACTCAAGGCGGGCGTGGTGATTTTTGACAACGATCTTTCGCCGAGTCAATTGAAGGGATTGGAAGAGGCGCTGGGTTGCAAGGTGATCGATCGCAGCGA
>CAIWNO010000430.1 GCA_903914045.1 uncultured bacterium
AAGCAACATCATCATGCTGCGCACCAAAGCCGTTCGGCTGCAGTGATCTTCCAGCGTTCGATGACCCGGACCTGCGCCTGGGAAAAGCACAACATGCCCAACTTCACCCGCGGTGTGAAACGGTCCGCGCCACAATTTTCCATTCAGAATCATTCCGCCGCCAATCCCGGTGCCAATCCACATGGCCAACAAATCACCGCGATTTTTCCCCGCGCCCAAACGGCTTTCACCAAATGCGGCCACATTCACATCGTTGTCAACCACCACGGGCATGTCCAACTTTTTAGACATGATGTCGCGCAGCGGAACTTTTTTCCATCCAAGATTGCCCGCGTGAATCACGCTGCCCTTGTCCCAGTCCACCGCGCTTGGCGCGCCAATGCCGGCGGCTTCGATATCTTTCATGGAAAGCTTCGCGTCTTCGCACGCGCGCTCAATGCCCTCCACCATTCTGGCGATGACTTTCTCTCGGCCCTCGGCGGCTTTGGTCTTGCGGCGCGAACGCCCAACAATTTTTCCTTTTTCATCAATCACACCAATGCTCATGTTGGTGCCGCCCAAATCCACGCCAACAATGGGACCAGTGAAACGTTGTTTGCGATCTGCCATGCACGGAATCTAGCCGACCTTGCGCCGGGCTTGGTTACACTCAAACGCGTGACAGAGAAACACACACTTTCGATCGAGGAAACAGCCCATGTCGCCAAATTGGCGCGGCTGGAAATTGCGCCCGCACAACTTGAGCAGTACCGCGGCGAACTGGCGAATGTGCTGGGCCATGTGGCCAAATTGAAGGCCATCAACGTGGATGGTATTGAGCCACTGACCAGTCCGGTGGATTCAACCAATCGCCTTGCGGCCGACGCGCCAGGCGCCACGCTTACGCTGGAAGAATTATTCATGAACGCCCCCGCTGTTGAGGGCCGCTTCATTGCGGTTCCAAAAGTTCTGGCGGAGGAAAATTCATGAGCGCGCCAATGATGGACGCCGTCTCCATTGCCGAAGCGGTGCGTTCTGGAAAAATGTCCGCCGAGCAAATCACAAAAGATTTTGTTAGTCGCGCGCAAACTGCAAACGCATCACTGAACGCGTTTCACGAACTCTTTGAAAGTGAAGCACGAGAGGCCGCGCGCGCTGTTGACGCACAAGTGAAAGCGGGAAAAGATCCTGGTCCACTTGCGGGCGTGCCCGTGGCCGTGAAAGATAATTTGGCCACCAAAGTTGGTCGCACAACGTGCTCAAGTAAAATGTTGCAGAACTATCGCTCGCCTTTCACCGCCACGTGCGTTGAGCGTCTTCAAGCCGCGGGCGCGGTGGTGATTGGAAAAACAAACATGGATGAATTCGCCATGGGCTCAAGCACCGAACATTGCGCGTGGGGACCCGTGAAAAATCCATGGGACACAACGCGTGTTCCGGGTGGCTCCAGCGGCGGTAGCGCCGTGGCCGCGGCCGCTGGTTTATGCGGTTTTTCCGTAGGAAGTGACACGGGCGGCAGCATTCGTCAACCCGCGTCGTTGTGTGGTTGCGTTGGCTTCAAACCAACCTACGGTCGCATCAGTCGCTACGGCTTGGTGGCCTTTGGAAGCAGTCTTGATCAAGTTGGTCCGCTGACCCGCAGCGTGCGTGACGCCGCGCTGGCCTATCACGTGATGGCTGGCATTGATGATTGCGACAGCACCACCGCGGATCTGAAAGTGGAAGACCCAATGAAGGATTTGGAAACTCCAATCGCAGGCCTTCGCATTGGCGTGCCCAAACAATATTTAAGCGACGCCAATGACGCCGCGGTGAACGCATGCGTGAACGACGCGCTGCATCGCCTGCAAAAATTAGGCGCCACTTTGGTTGAAGTGGATCTGCCGTTGACCGACATTGGCATCAGCACCTACTACGTCATCGCCCCCGCCGAGGCCAGTGGAAACTTGGCGCGCTTTGATGGCATTCGATATGGCCACCGCGCTGCGTTGAAGACCGGCGAAAGTTTGGACACGCTCTACTCACGAAGTCGCGCCGAGGGATTTGGTCCTGAAGTGCAGCGGCGCATCATGCTTGGAACCTATGTGCTCAGCTCCGGTTATTACGACGCCTACTACGGCCGCGCATTGCGCGTGCGCCGACTGATCAAGGCTGAGTTTGATAACGCATTTGCCAAGTGCGATGTCATTGCTGGACCCGCGAGTCCGTCACCCGCATTCGCGTTTGGCGGCATGGGCGATCCGCTAAAAATGTATCTGTGCGATGTCTATACCGTGAACACAAATATCGCTGGTTTGCCTGCAATTTCCCTGCCAATTGGATTTGCCACCGAGGGCGCGCGCTCGCTGCCGATTGGCCTTCACTTGCAAGCGCCCGCATTCGCCGACGCAAAATTATTGCGCGCGGCGCGCATGGTTGAAAAACTTTTTCCAGACTTGGCTCGAGAAGCGCCGACACTCATTTCATAGTGGCGGCGTTCGCGCCTTGGCCACATTATTCAGTGACGGCGGCAATTGGAGGCGCTTGGGATGGGCGCGCAATGGCGCCCAGCTCATGTAGTTGCGAATTAAAAGAATTCACAAGCGCATCCGCGTCCTTGGTCCGCTCGCCAAACAATCCCAATGTGGCGCTGACACTCAGCACGCCTTGCGTAGAGTCGCCCTTGACCACAAGTTCGCCTTGGTCATTGTTCAATGTCAGAATGGTGAAACGCAATCCGTCTGGTTGCACAAATTGCGCAACCACGGCCATTTCAACTTTTCTAGATCCAATCACCGCGGCCTGATAGACATCCGACCAACGCCCCACGCTTGATGTCTGCAACGGCCGCGTGTTGTCAATATCTTTCTGCGAGCGCGTGGATGCCATTGCGTTGAGCACGCGCTGCGACTCGGCGGAAGTTAATTCACGGTTGACGCTGGCAAGATCTCCAGGAAAAACTTCGTTGGATTGCACAATGGGCGCTGGCTTTGTGCATGCGGCGCACAACAGGGTTGCCATAACAACGCCGCGTTTTGAAAGTGTGGCAAATGTGTACACGCCCACCACTTTAGCGAGTCCGCGCATTTATTTTTCCATCGCCGTCTTGGCTATTTTCAATACCGCGT
>CAIWNO010000431.1 GCA_903914045.1 uncultured bacterium
CAACAACTTGCTGCTGTTGCGTTCCCACCAATGTTCAATGGTGGAAATCATTGGCGCAATGGCGATACAGAGCAGCAGTACCGCGAATGGAATGCACCCAACAATCCATGTTGGGCGCGCCGCGACAAGCGCGTACAGATTCTCAGTGTGCGCCGACAGTCCGCGCAAGGCGATCAACGCCGCAAGCGTGGCCGCGACAATGGCCGCAATAATTGTGAATTTGCCCGCGCGGGCAGAATGAGCCGCATCATGGTTGTGCGTTGTGTTGGGTGATTGAGTCGACATGAAAATGAATTCTTACAGGGCGTTCTAGCCGCATATGTGTATCAACAAGTTCTACCAATAATCATCTGTTTGCGTTATTTGCGTCGTAGAAAGTTTTTTCGCGCACGTGTGGTGAATGATGTGCGTGGTTGATTCATTCTTGCAGCGTCCATAGCGCAGTTGTCGCTATTGTGTTGCTGAATTTGTCATTTCAAGTCACAATACTTCAATGATATTTGAGCGGATCTGCGCCATTTCATGCGCGTTCATTCTCCAAGGCGCTGGCTTCGTTTTGCCAAACGATCCTGTCGTATTGACAACCAAGTTCGCCATCAGTGGCACCGCGCTTGAAATTGAATTGTTGCCCATCAACATTGCCGCGCACGCCAATGTCTTGCTTGGAAAGACCGAAGTGCCTTGGGAATTGCTTGACGCGTTTGTATTTTCGCGCGACGCCGGTAGCGGACCCGCGCAAGCCGACGCCATTGCGCGTCCAAGCAAACCGTACATTTCCATGGACCGCGGGTTTGGCCACGCGGGGTTTCCTGCAATTTCCGTGAGCGAAGAAAATGCCAAACTTTTTTGCGTGTGGCTTAGCGCCAAGACCGGCAAAAAGTTTCGTCTACCCACGCTGCAAGAGTTTCAAGCAGCGTGCGCGCAAGGTTCTAGCGACGCCGTTCCACTGGATGACATCGCTTGGTACGCCAACAATTCCGCACGCCGAACCCATCGCGTTGGCAGCAGCAAGCCCATGACCAATGGTTTGTACGACCTCAAAGGCAACGCCGCTGAATGGGTCACCACAAGCGATGGGGCAGGCGTGTTGGTTGGCGGCGCGTACAACGACTCAGTGGAAAGCGTGAATTGCGCCGCAATTCAAGCATATTCACCAGAGTGGAACGCCACTGATCCACAAATTCCACCTAGTCGTTGGTGGCTTGCCGACGGTTCTTTCGCCGGGTTTCGAGTGGCATGTGAAGTATCTTCGCCAGCAGCCACAATTCCAGCCGCCAGTACTCCACAAGAAACCAAGCCCAGCCCCGTGAAATAATGCACACCCTATTGTCACAATCAACCATACTGTTCAAGCTTCACTTTCAAATTATCTGCGATTAAGTTTCAGTTTGTCGCCGTATACACCAACATCAGGAGTCTCGCATGCAACAGCCCAACGAAAAAAGTTTTCAGCGTAGACAATTCATCCACACCGCGGCCATGGTTGGCGCCGCGGCCATCGCCGCGCCCGTGCTTGGTCGAGTGCTCACTCAGGCCGCCGGTAGTAGCCAAATTAAAGTGGCGCTGATTGGGTGTGGTGGCCGCGGCACTGGCGCCGCGGAGCAAGCGTTGAAAGCCGATCCCGGAGTTGTGATTTGGGTCATGGCCGACACATTCGCCGACCGCATTGAAAGCGCGCACGCGGAACTTGCAAAACGTCCAGAAGGTTCGCGCGTCATGGTTCCACCAGAGCGTCGCTTCACTGGCTTTGACGCAGGCAAGTTGGCGTGCGCCAGCGATGTGGACGTGGTGATTCTGGCAACCGCTCCATACTTTCGCCCCATGCATTTGCGCGCCGCGGTGGACGCGGGCAAAAATATTTTCTGCGAGAAGCCCATGTTCACCGACGCCGCTGGCGCGCAAATTGTCATTCAGTGCATCGAAGACGCACGCGCCAAAAAGCTGCAGTTTATGAGCGGTTTTTGCTGGCGTTACTCGTTGCCAGAGCGGGAGACTTTCATGCGCATTCGCGGCGGCGACATTGGCGAAGTGTTGGCCATGCACAGCGATTACCTCACCAGTCCCTTGGGAACAAAGCCGCGCAAGCCAGAGTGGAGCGACATGGAATTTCAACTTCGCAATTGGCAACATCATGTCTGGCTTTCCGGCGACTTTATTGTGGAGCAGGCCATTCACAGCATTGACAAAATAAATTGGGCCTTTGGCAACGAGCCGCCAACGCGTTGCACTGCGACAGGCGGTCGTGGCCTGCGTGAAAATATTCCTGAACTTGGCGATGTCTATGACCACTTCGCCGTCGTCTACGAGTGGCCGCGCAATCGCCGCGCGACATTGATCTGCCGCCAGCAAGATAATTGCTTCAACGAGAATGTCGACACTGTTCTAGGCAGCAAGGGAAGCGCCTTCATCAATGGCTGGGGACCAACCCACGAGATCATTGGCGAACATCCCTGGAGCTATCCGCCAGATGGATCAAATCCAAACATGTATCAGACCGAGCATGACGAGTTCTACAAAGCGCTTCGTAGTGGCAAGCGCATTGATGATGGAAACTTTGTGGTCAACTCATGTCGCATGGCGCTCATGGGCCGCATGGCTGCATACACGGGTCAAGATGTGACCTGGGATCAAGTGGTCAACAGCAAGGAAAACCTTGGTCCCGACAAACTTGAAATGGGCAACGCGCCGCCGCCAGTTATTCGGGTGCCAGGAAAAACAAAATTAATTTAAATACTGATTTCGGCGCGTGCGCAAATCCAAGCGAATTCATTGCCCAATCGATTGCAATCCGCCATCGTGCTCCAAACGTTCGATGGAAATATGCGCGTCTGGAAATTTTTTCGCGAAGTCCTTTAGTTGCTCCACGCTCATCACGCACGCAATCGTTGCAATGGCGTCCGCTGTGGTTGCGTCATTGGCGATCACCATTGATTGGCGCGGCGACTCAATTGGCCGGCCATTCTTTGGATCAAGAATGTGCGACAGCGTTTTTCCATTAATGTGTCCAGGTTGCCCGCGGTCACCACTGACGCACAGCGCCTGATTGCGTAGAAGAATAATGCGTGGCAGTTCACTTTCAAATTCGGGATCAACTTGCACAACCCAACCAGTCGTTTGTGGCGGCGCATCGCTGGCAAGAATGTCGCCACTGATATCAATCAGCGCGCAAGTCATATCGCGCGTGCGCAACACCTGCATGGCCGCGTCCGCCGCCAAGCCTTGGCCAATGGCGCCAAAGTCAAATTGAATGTCGGCAATATCAAATGTCACCGTGTGGGTTGGCTCATTCCAATGCATGTGCGCGCATCCAGAATGGTTCAGGGCGTCCGCAATTACCGCGTCGCTTGGCATGCTTGATTCACGAAACGCCGCGCGCCATACTTTGGTCAAGCGCCCAAGCGCGCAATCAAAAGCACCAGATGAAGAAAGATTGAATTCAAGCGATTTTGCAATGGCTTTGGCCAAACGCGCTTGCACTGTGGCGGGTTGATCGGCCAACGTGGGAAGTTTGGAAACTTCCGAGTCGGCCATGTAATCACTTAACGCCATGTCCCACGCCGCAATTTCATCAAACGCGGCGCGCGCCGCGGAAGTGGCGTGTGCTTCGTGCTGCGCATACAAGGTGATCTTGACCTTGGCGCCCATGTGAATTTCTTCAAAGTGAAATCGCGTTGGCGCTATTGCTTGTGTTGGTGACTCGCATCCAAGACAAATGCTCACACAGACGGCGAACATGAATGTGCGCAATGTGTCATTCATTATTTTGCTTAGACGCAAGATTGAAGCAGGCAGCGAAATTAAAATAACACGATCACATTGCAGTCAATGCAAACAAGGCTCACGGCTTGTATGTCACCTCAAGCAAACTCACATCGTCCACAAAGTGCGGACCGCCTTGAGCCGCCTGGCCCCACGTCACCATTTGCTCAAGCGCGTCGGGCTTGGTGTGTAGTTTGCCAACCTGCGCAATGTAATCCTCAAGTGAAGTCATGCTTAAGTCCGGCTTGGTGATTTCAAATATTCCATCGCTATACACAAACAATTTGGAGTTCGGCTTCAATGTCATCTCGCTTGAGTCATACGGAATCCCAGTGGCCGCGCCAATCATCAAACCTTGAGAGGCAAGTTGCGTAATCGAACCATCTGGTCCAACTAAAACAGCGGGGGGATGGCCGCCGCCGCACCATTTGATGGTGCCCGCATCAACATCAAGAATGCCGTACCACAGCGTGAAGAACATGTCATTGTGCTCCGCCATTGGATACAGATCATTCAAGCCTTCCAACACCGCGGCGGGATCGCGCATGTCGCGTCCAGGAATTCCGCCGCCTTTAATAGTGTTCATCGCGCTCACGCCAAGCAACGCGGGACCAACTCCATGTCCGCACACATCAAGCAAATAAATCGCCAAGCGCGACTCATCAAGCCAGTGGTAGCCGAACGCGTCGCCACCCAAACTTTCGCTGGGAACAAATTTCCATTTTGTGGTTGCCGTGCCATTGGTCAGCGGTTCGGGCAACAGCGAGCGCACATATTCCGCCGCGCGTTTGGCTTCCTCTTGCAAATGTTTTTCGCTGGCGGCAAGCGCGGCGTAGGCGGCATTGCGCTCCATGGCGGCCTTGTATCCATTCGAATGATGCTTAATGCGAGCGATCAACTCAACCGGATCCGGCAATTTCACAAGGTAATCATTGGCTCCCAATTCAAACGCCTTGGCCTTGGTCAGCGCTTCTTCGCGCGATGAAAGAACCACCAACGGGGTCTCCGTCAGCGCGGCGTGTTTGCGATAATCAGTCACCAATGTCAAGCCATCGATATTCGGCATGACCAAATCTTGAAGTATGACTGTTGGTTTTAAAGTCAATGCCATCTCCACGGCCTTGGTTCCATCGCTGCAATAATGAAACTCCCATGTCGGCTGGGATTGCAGCATTTTGTGCACTGCGCCAGCGATAATGGCTTGATCATCCACCAAGAGAACAACGGTTTTGAAAGCGGCCACAGGGTGGTTGGATGCTGAATTAGACATGGTTCGGTTTAGGCTTTCTTGTAAGAGCGACTTGAATGGCTGGACCAATAAGTTCTATGGCAAGCACTTGCTCCGCGGCAAGGCATTGCACGGCTGCGCCAGGCATTCCCCAGACAATACTGGTTGCGGCGTCTTGCGCAATGGTGGCCCAGCCAGATTTTCGCAGCGCCAACAATCCTGCGGCGCCGTCCCTTCCCATGCCAGTCAGCAACGCGGCCACGCCACATAATTTTGTGCTAGCGGCGCCAAGCATAAGCGAGTCCACGCTTGGTTTGTGAAGCGCATCCATGGGAACATCTGTTTCAATGAACACGCCAGCGGATGTGATTTGCAAATGTCTATCCGACGAAGCCACGGACACGCTTCCGGCCACCGCGCGATCGCCTGGCAACGCCGCACGCACCGCGAAGCCCGTCTCATGGCTTAACCAATTTCTAAATCCTGGCACAAACGCGGTGTCCAAATGTTGAACAATGACCACGGCAAAATGTATGGGTTGCTTGAAGGATCGAAGAACAGTGGCCAAGGCTTGCGGCCCACCCGTGCTTGCGCCCAAAATAACAATTGGTGTGGCGCAGGAGTGATCGCTGGCATGCGCTTTGTGAATGACATTGCTGGCTATGGGCTTCATAACAATGCGTTGATTGCGTCGAATTTGCTCTATTTTGGCTCGTAAACGATCCCCGCCCGAGCCATCAAGCGATTGCTCAAAGCGCGGCGTTTCAACCGCGTCAAGCGCGCCGGCCCCAAGGGCCTCAAACACGCGGCTGGCATTTCCTTCAATGGTGGCGGTGACCACAAGAATTGGACAGGGAGTCTTGCGCATAATTTGGCGCGTGGCCTCCACGCCATCCATCTTGGGCATAATCAAGTCCATTAAAATTAAATCCGGTTTATTGGCGGCGCATTTGGCCACGGCCTCTTCACCATCCAAGGCGGTCCACGCCAAGGTGACATTGGGCATGCCTTGCACAATATGTGTCAGCGCATGCAACGCGATTTTCAAATCATTCACAATCCCAATGTTCACGCCTGCGCCTCGCCAATCAGGTCCGTGATGGTTTGAATGAATGATTGATCTTGAAATGAACCTTTGGTGAGGTAGGCGTTGGCGCCCGCTTCCAATCCTGCGGCACGATCCTCGGCGCGATCCTTGTAGCTGACAATGGCGACGGGCAACGTCGCAAAGCGCGGCTCGCGACGAAGCGCTTTCACAAACTCAATGCCGTTCATGCGTGGCATGTCAACATCGGTCACGAGCAAATCAAATCGTCCGGCTTTCAATTGCGTGAAGCCATCAACGCCATCCACCGCGGTCTCCACTTCATATCCCAAACGCGCCAACATTTGCCGCTCCACTTCGCGCACGGTGATTGAATCATCCACCACTAAAACACGCTTGCGGCCCGATGAATTACGGCGTAATGACGCAATGTCCAATCCGCGCACGCCGCCCTCGGAAAGACCGCGACGAATACCAATAAGCAAGTCCTCCACATCCATGATCAAGATCGCGTGGCCCTCGTCGTCAATGGCGGCTGAACTTACAAATGGAGTTTTGCCAAGGCGTGGATCAAGTTTGCGCACCACCAAATCTTGCTCGCCCATGAATTGGTCAACCACCAAGCCGCACGGATTGTCTATGTCGCCAAGCACCACCACATTCACCACGCTGGAACTATTGGAGTCGGGGGTTTGCGATAAGCCAAACAGCTCACTCGCGCGCAACAATCCAACCGATCGCTCATCAAGCTCAAATGCCAATCTGCCTTCCATGCTCTTCAGTGAAGCTGAATCCACCTTCACAATGCGCTCAATGCGCGCCAACGGAAATGCGTATCCCTCTCCACCGACCATCACTGTGACAGCACGGATAACGCTAAGCGTGATGGGCAGCGACAAAATAAATTCCGATCCTTGACCAGGCTGGGATTCCAATCGAACTGTCCCACCAATTTCACGCACTGTTTGACTGACCACATCCAAACCAACGCCGCGGCCAGAGACTTCG
>CAIWNO010000432.1 GCA_903914045.1 uncultured bacterium
ATCGTGTTGCTGCGTACCTGTGGTATCGCGCACATACACATGCGCAATTTGGTGGTCGCACACCGCGAATGCCGGCGACGTCATGGGCTCCAGCGCGTCGCGGCCAAGTTCATCGCGCACCGTAAGAAGCCCCGCTTCACGTAACGCGCGATTGAGATACACCGGTTGCGTGGCGGCTTCAATGCCATATTCACTAAGCACAATTGGACGCGCATTGCGCGCGGCGCATTCATCAAGCAGACCGCCAACAATGCGATCCACCTCGCGAAGTTCCGCCGCAAGTTTGGGCGAGTTGGGACCTTCGCGCTGCAAGACATAGTCAAGGTGCGGAATATAAATCAGCGTGAGCGCTGGATCATGTTCGCGCATCACGTGCATGGCGGCGCGCGCAATCCAATCGCTGCTGCGGATGCCGGCGCGAGGACCCCAGAAATCAAACAGCGGAAATGCGCCAAGTTTTTTTTGAAGCGTGTCGCGCAGCGTGTCGGGTTGCGTGGAAATGTCGGGAATTTTGCGGCCGTTGTGCGTGTAGATGGGACGCGGCGTGACCGTGAAGTCGCAGGTGGAATTCATGTTGAACCACCAAAATAAATTCGCCGTGGTGCATTTGTTGTTGCGCGCTTTGGCTTTCTCCCACACTTTTTCGCCGTGCACCAGCGCGTTTGATTGGCGCCACAAACGCGCCTCGCCTTGCTCGCGGTCAAACCAACCATTGGCCACCACGCCGTGATCGCGTGGCGAAAGGCCAGTGAGCATGCTTGATTGCGACGTGCAAGTGACGGCGGGAAAATCTGGGCGCAGAGGACGCGCCCCACCAAGAGAGCGCGCAAGTTCACGCAAGCGCGGCGTGTTCACGCCAATGTGCCGCGCGGAAAGTCCAACCACGTTCAACACAACGGTGCGCGCGCATCCAGAGGCGTGATTGGTTGAAGTGGCGGGAGACATGTGTGTAAGAATACGGAAACATGAGTGTTGCAATGTGGCGCAAAAAGAGAGAGTGGAAAGAGCGAAAGCGGCCGGAGAAAAAATCTATTGGTAGAAATTACGGCGCTTCGGCTGAAGGTTTCAACTGCCCGCGACGCGCCGCTGTAAAAGCGTGGTGGCAATGAAGCATGCGATGGCCACGTACGCCAAGACGGGTTGATTCAATATGCACAAACTGCCGGCGTCCAAAAGCGAAAGCGCGGCGATCCAGTGCATTACGCCAAGGTGCGCGGCCAGCGGATGGGCGATGTATGTCAGGCCGCGAAAAAAAGCGAAACACGCGAGTGTGAGGGAAACAACATAGGTCAGCGTCATAAAGTCCGGCATGGGCGCAAGAACGCGCGTGGCGATGGCGCCCATTGGAGCAATGGACGCAATGCCTATCAACGCCGCCGCGAACATGGTGCGCGCGGATTTATGTGTTTGGATATTGTCACCAGCCGAATTTTTTCTTTGCATTTCATTTCTTGCCGCCAACGAAATACCAAAAGTTACTGCGCCCAAAGGCAACGCGAAGAAAATTAAAATAGTCCACTCTGGTGCTTGACTGGGCGAGAGCGCAATGGCCGCAATGATGGGAACAAGCATGCGGCACATGCTCATAAGCAGCGGTCCGACAAACTTGGCAAGATGCAACATGTTGTACGCCAATACCGCGCTGCCAAGCAGCATGACCCAAGGCAGCACATCAAGTGAAACAAACGCGCATGCGATCATGCCAAGCAGCAACAAGCCAACGCCGCAAAGCAGGGCCGTGCCTGTGGAAATTTGTCCCGATGGAATTGGCCGCGTTGGCCGCTCGGAGGTGTCGACCACTTGGTCGAAGTAGTCGTTGATGGCCATGCCCGCGATATAAATGAGAACAAGACTTGTTGTGACGGCGATGACGTGCGTGATGTTTGGAAATGAATTTGGTTCGATGCTGGCGGCGACGGCGGCGCCAACCAAGACATTGCTGATGATGGTGGGCGCGTTTGAAATTCGAAAAAGTTTCATGAACGCGCCAAAACTATTTCGCCCCTCGATGGG
>CAIWNO010000433.1 GCA_903914045.1 uncultured bacterium
AGCCCAGTCGTTTGTTGTTGCCAAAAGATGAACTGGCCATTGCCAAAAGAATTTTGTTGCTGCTTCCCAATGACGCTGACGGTGTTGCAATCAAGCGCATGCGGCCAAAAGTGGCGCATACGGCCGCACTTTCCAGCGCATTTTCTGTAAAGCCTCAGCCTCGCGCGCAAGATGCAAATGAAAAGACTCGCGCCATCAGCGTCACGGATTTCGCGGTGTACATAGACAACCCATATCGCTACTGGCTAGAGAAAGTGCTCAAACTCAACGCGCCGGAACTAGATCAGGTGGAATTAAACGCCGCCGAGTTTGGCACGTTGTTGCACGCCGCTGCGCAGTCATTGAACACGCCAGCCATTCAATCGCTTGACTACAACAGCGCCAATTATGAAAAGCAATGTGTGCACGAAATGATGCAAGTCACGCATGAGCGCGCGCAGAAAAATTACGGCGGCGACCTTTCGCTTTCCATTCGCCTGGCGTTGCTTGAATTGCAAAATCGATTGCCCGCGTTGGTGGCGTGGCACGCGGCGCAGTTGCGCGCGGGTTGGCGCATTGTTGCAACCGAGTGGCCACCCAAAGGCGAACATGCCGTGGCCATGCTTGATGTGGACAATTCCCCGCAAACCATTACGTTTCGCGTGGACCGAATTGACTACCACCCCAATCACGGTTGGCGCATTATTGATTACAAATCAAGCGACGGTGGATATGTGGTTCAAGGCAAGGGCGCCAAGGTTGTGCGCGGCGACAAATGGATTGACTTGCAATTGCCGCTGTACAAATTTCTACTGCCGCAAATCGCGGGCGCGCATGGCGAACTCAAAGATATGACGCAGGCCGCAAGCGACACAATAGAAGTGGGCGTGTTGTCCGTGCCCGCTTCCAATCTGGCACCAGAGTGGTGTCCGTTGCAAACGCCAATCGAAGGCGCCATTGCAGAAGCCAAACGAATTGTGCGTGAAATCCGCGCCGGCAATTTTCCTGATTCGGGCCGCGATCCATCGGGCAAGTTTGAGCGCGTGCGCCGCGCGTTGTGCTTGCCAATGTTTGGTGAAGAGTCCGATGACGATCAAGACAACGAGGGCGCCGCCACATGAGTAATCACACTGGCGCCAATTGCCGCATGACCCGCATTATTGCCAACGCGGGTAGCGGAAAAACCTACGAACTTTCCACGCGTTACATCGCCATTATTGCCGCAATGTTAAGGCGCGAAAGTTCTGGCGCCGCGTTTGATCCTGCATCCGTGTTGGCCACCACATTCACGCGCGCCGCGGCCGGCGAAATTCGCGACCGCATTCTCACGCGCCTTGCGCAGGCCGCGCTTGATCAAGACAAGCGCATTGAACTGCACAACGCGGTCTGCAAAGTCGATCCGTCGCTTGCCAACTCGTTTGATCCCGCGAACATTCTCAAGCGCCTGACCAATGAATTTGATCGCCTGGAAATTCGCACCATTGACAGCGTGTTCACGCGCTTGGCGCAAGCGTTTGGGCAAGAGGTTGGCCTTGCGCTGCCGCTGCAATTTTTAAGCGAGGCGGAAACCGCGGCGGCTTCGCGGCGCGCGCTGCGGCAAGTGATGAATGAATCAACGGATGTGGACGACATTTCCAAGCGCCTGCAAAAGTTGGCGTATGGCGCCGCGTCAAGTTCCTTGGAGCGCGTGATTGGCGACAAGTTGGACAGCGGTCTTTGCGCGCTGCGTGACACCCAATTGCCGGACGCGCTTGCAACAGATATTCCGCCGGCATGGAACGCGCCGCCAGGAAAAATATCCGGCAGATTGCTCGGCCATGAAGAGCTCACCAAAGTTGTGGACGCGCTTCGACGCGAGGTGGCGGCCATGCCGGCGCAAAATAAATTTTATGTTTCCATGGTTGAAAAGTTAAGC
>CAIWNO010000434.1 GCA_903914045.1 uncultured bacterium
GGTTTCATTGAGGAATGATTGAATCAAAAAAACAGAAACCCCGCCTTTGAAAGCGGGGTTTCTTTAAATTCACTCCAAACCCGTGTTGCGCAAATGTGTGGTCCAAAGCCACACCAGAAAGACTTATGAACGTCGTCGCTTGCCAACAAGACCAGCAAGACCAACCAATGCGATCGCGCCTGGGGCTGGAACTGCAGTCACTGTGTAATTCAAGAAAGTTCCGGCCACGCTTGCGTTACCCCAGCCAGTGGTCGCAACATCGCTTCGGCTGAGATGATCAACACCCGGGTCGCCACCGCCGCCGCCGCTTGTCGCAACGTCGAATGAGAATTGGCTGCCAGAGCTGAGACCCATTGAAGCAAGTGAAACGGTCCAAGACACTGTGTTGCCACTTTGCGAATTACTGAATGTTTGATAATTGCCCCAGTTCCAACCACCGCTTTGGTAAGCAACAAGTTGGCTGTTGTCGGTCGCTTGATCAACCCAACTGCCAATGAAGTAGTTGGCATTGCCGCCACTTTGATTCACAGGACGGCTCCAAGCATTGCTGCCGTCTCCAGTGCCATTGGTATTGATGAAGAACATGTACTTCGTCCAGTTGGAAAAGTCGCGAGTTGTCACCGCAAAGGTGATATTACTTGCGGTGTTGGACACACTCACGCTGGCGATATCAAGATTTCCAAATCCATTGTCAAAGAGATCATTGGTTGCATCTGTGTATGTAGCTGCAAATGCAGAACTAGCGCACAGGCAAGCCACTGTTGACGCAATTTTAAAACAGTTCATTCGGGAAAGGCTCCATAAACGCCGCTGATAAACGCGCGGCTTGACGTCCTTTTACCCATCTCTCCAACTTGCCTTAATTTGACACAATCCACTTGCGGTGCAAATGAAATACAGAATTTTTGACCTAATTTAAAATTAAAATATCAGGTCTCAATGATGATTTTTTATCTTAAATAGCAAAGTTATCAGCCGATCGGATTTGATCTACTGGGGCTGGTTAAGAGCACGTCCAGCCAGTTTCTAGCAGTAGCAAGCCAACATCAGCCGAAGAGACTTCACCATCGCCATCAAGATCGCCAGCGCCTGGACCGCCAATATCCAATAGCTGAATTCCAAGATCGCCCGAATCAACGATGCAATTTCCATCCAGATCCGCGGGATTGCCTTGCACGGCGCCATCTTGGCTGTACACCACGAATGAGTATGCGCCAACATTCAGCACGGCGCTTTGCGATAGGCCGTCGTATGAATTTCCGTTGGCCTCAACATCAACGCAGAGCGTGTTGGCGTAATCGTTGGCGTATCCATTCCAATCGCTGTTCATACGGCAACGCCACATGCCAGAGCGCGGCATGCCAACTCGATAATTGTTCAGTGGCCACGCGCTGAAGTTGGCAATCACCACAACATCGTCGCCGCCGCCGCCATTTTCAAAGCGATGCCAGCCAATCACTTTGTTCCAATCGTTCACATGAAAAACATTTGTGTTGGCGCCGGTCAAGCCTTTGGTTTCGCTGTTCAAGTTTCGTCGAAGTGAAATCATGTCGCGGTACAATTTCACAATGCCTGAATAGGTTGTGGCCTTGGTCCAATCAAGTGGATCATTGGCGTCAAAGTATCCATCCTCCAAAAATTCTTGGCCCATGAACATCATGGGAATGCCGGGGCTGAACATAATCACCGCGGCGCCAAGGGTGCTGCGTTTACGTGCGTACCAATTTCCGGGAGCGGCCGGACTAATGGCAGAAGGCGCGCGGGTTTTTCCATTCGCCACTTCGTCGTGGCTTTCGGTGTAGATGATGCGCTGCGTGTGCGAGCCATTGTAATTCTGAAGAATGTCGTCCCGGATCGTGGCCATGCTGCGGGACGAATCGCTTGTGGCTTCAATCACGCCACGAATGCTGTGCACAACCCAATCCCATTGGCTGTCAAAACCACAACCACCCGCGCCCGTGGTCTTGGTCACCCAGTCATTGTCGTCAAAGTCCTCGGCGATGGAAATTTTGCCTGGAAATTGCGCGTCAATTTGATCATTGCACCATTGCAACAAACTCCAACCTTCTGGAATATCCACGCCAAATTGGTCGGTGCGACGAATGTATTTGGTGCCATCCCAGCGCAGACCGTCCATGCGAAATTCATCGAGCCACATTATGGCGTTGTCGCGAATGTATTGGCGAACTTCCGCGCGCGAGTAATCCATGCGCGTGTTGCCCCATGGA
>CAIWNO010000435.1 GCA_903914045.1 uncultured bacterium
ATGTTGAGGTACTTGGTGGTCATAGGAAAATATTGTTTCAGTTCATCAATCGAAATCAACTTGCCGTCTGGGTTGGTGGGCTTCTGAATGGTGCATGTCGTGGTGAACAACATCCATCGCCACATGAAATCATTCACTTGCGCAACTTGTTTGTCATTGGCGGCCATGGCGCCGCTGGCGATCACAAGCGGCAAAAACTTGTCCTTAAAAAGTTTCTGCGGTACGGCGTACTTGGTGGTGGCGCCGTTGTAGGACAGTTCCAACAACATAATTTCCTTGTCATTCAACACCGTGTACTTGCAGTGAACCATTGAGTCCTTGGCCGCAAGCGTGTTATCCATGCTTCCAGGGGTACGAAATGCGTATCCGGCGGGCAAGGCTCCGTTGCCATTTCCAAGCGCCATCATTGGATACACCATCCATCCTTTATAAAGGGTGTCGTTGAATTCATTCTGCCAAGGAGAATTCCATACCGTCACTGGCGTGGCATCACCAGTATCAAAGCCGGTATTGCCCGCGACCAGTTCGAAGTTGTGACCACCGTTGGCCCAAATTGTTTTGGGCCCGGAAAAACCGCAGAAGGTTGGCTCCACATCGGAGAAGACAGGGATGGGTTGGAAAATTCCCATTTGATCCCACTTGCTTTGCTGATTGAAAATTGCCGGCAAACCACTTTTGGTCACAGGCATGTCAAAAGTAATCTCCTCAAAGTTGGCCTTGGCAAACATGTTTGGTCCGTCGTAAAAACGGAACCACACTGGCGGCAAACCCTCGCCTTGACACTGTTCTACAGTTACAACAAATGCGTGGCTCTTATAGGAAACCGTGAAATTCTCGTCTCCAACAATGCTAATCGCGTCGCCGTCGGTCGTTATCCAAATCGCAGTTTCATTGGGAGTTTTTACTTCAAGTTGGGGCAGTCCCGAAAGCGTCACCAAATATTTTCCGTCGATGGTTCCGTGCGAAGCAGTTTGCGCACAACCCGTAATACCAGCAACGATGAAGGGAAGAATTGCGGATAGGAGGGTATGAACACTGCGGAATTTAATTGGCATTCTTTTCTTTCTATGAAATTACAATCGGATTGTGATTTGCAAGTACGTTCTACTTAGGTTACTGCCTTATTCATCATAAATGTCATTATGATGTGTTGTCGCTTATGAAATTATCAATCAAAGAAAAAGTTGGCTATGGCCTGGGCGATACGGCGAGCAACTTTGTGTGGGCGCTCATGATGAACTACATCATGTTTTTCTACACCGACATCTTTGGCATCACCGCGGCCGCGGCTGGCACAATGCTTTTATTCGCGCGCTTTGGAGATGGCTTTGTTGACTTTTTTATTGGCGCCGTGGCGGATCGGACAAAATCTAAATACGGTCGATTTCGGCCTTACCTACTGTGGCTTTGCGTTCCGCTGGCCGTGATTTTTGTGCTTGCATTCACCACTCCCCATTTCAGTGATTGGGGAAAACTAGTGTGGGCATGGACCACCTACAACCTGCTCATGCTGCTGTACTCGATCGTGAATATTCCATACGGCGCGCTGTCTGGCGTGATGACCGACGACTCGTTAGAGAGAACCAGTCTGAACAGTTACCGCATGGTGTTTGCGCAAATGGGCGGCATTGTGGCCAACTCTACTTTTCTAATGCTCATTCACCAATTTGGTGGCGAGAATCAACAACTTGGAGCGCAACGTACGGTGATGCTTTTTGGCGCGATCGCGGTGGTCTTTTTTATAATTACATTCCTCACCACTCGAGAGAGAATTCAATCTTCAGCGCAACAGAAATCAAAGCTCAGTGGTGACGTCAAAACCTTGCTCGCAAACCGTCCTTGGCTGATGATGTTTATTGCCGGCATTTTCAACATTACCTTTGGTGTCGTGCGCGGCACCGCCACTGTGTACTACTTAAAAAACTATTTGAATTGGAATGAAGGCCGCGTTGGAACGTTTTTTCTGATCAGCGGACTCGCGATGATCTTTGGCGCGATGGTTACAAAGTTCGCGGTGAAAGCTATTGGAAAAAAATGGTCCTACATTGTCAGCATGGCTTTGGTCGCGGCAACAGCGGTTCCGTTTTATTGGATCAAGCCAGACCAGACGGAATTGGTATTTATCTTTCAAATCCTTGGAATGATTTTCTCTGGAATTAACGCCACGCTGTACTGGGCACAGATCGCCGACACCGCGGATTATGGAGAATGGAAATTTGGTGTTCGCACCACTGGTCTGATTTTCTCCGCCACCACCTCATCGCAAAAAGCTGGAATGGGAATCGGCGCGGCACTGGCAGGATGGGTGCTGGCCAACTCTGGTTACGTGGCCAATGCCGCACAATCCGCCGAATCAATTCATGGAATACTGCTGCTCTTCAGCCTCATTCCAGCTGCAGGATGTTTATTCCTGGCGTGCATCTTTATGTTTTATGGCCTGAATGAAAAAATTTGCAAGACCATGCGAGATGAACTTGCCGCGCGTCGTGCTGGCCTAGCGACTTGAGTGCTGAATGAATAGCCCGAAGCCATTGAATGAGTGCTACAAAATAGATTTCCATCCACGACTCTTTTTGCATGTATGCCTTTCGCAAAAGTTGCGGCTTGCATACACGCGGCGTGACGCGTCAGCGCTTACTTGGAAGCCGCCGCCTTCACTTCCACTTCCAACGTGATGGTTTCTTTCGCGGAACTGTTCTTGTCGGTGGTGCTTACCAGTGCGAACTCAATCTTTGCGTTGCCCGCGGCGTTGGCATGCAGGTGATAGAGAGTATGAATCTCTGTTCCAGCTGAAACCGCGCCCGCGGGCTCGGTCTCGGAAGCTGCATCAACAAGCACGTACGGATCGTTGGCCGTGCGGCATTGCCACGCTTGTCCATCACCTGACTTTGACGCGAGTGAGACCTTGAAGTCCTCGCCAACTGTGGCGGTTCCATTAGATGATTTTTCCAGCTTCAATACTGCGCCCTGCGAAATTGCGCCTAGGTCTTGATCCTTGTGTTTGAAAAGGCGCCGCGCCAACATGACCGGCGGCGGTCCGTTCTTGCAGCCTTGCATAGGAATGAAGGCGCCCGCGGATAGAAGAATGACGACGGTGAGTTTGGAGAGAGTGGACATGCTGTAATACCCTTTCAGTGGTGTGCTAGCTAGTTGATAGGAAATAGATTTCAAAGAGTTTCGGGCAAGTGCCTGACGATTCCACTGTGAAATGAAATTTCCTTGATCAACTATAACAAATCCGTTCAGCGAGAAAATGCTGGAACGATCAACGTGGCGGCGTAATGAGTATGTGTGGTTCGCAAAGCGATGCACACACTTGAACACTCAGCGCGAATTTTAAAGTCCCCACAACTTGGCGTAGTCGGCTTTGAATGTGTCGCCGTAGCCCTTGCCGTATGTCGCGGGCACGCCGGCTTCAGCCGCATTGCTCTTGTCAAAAATGCGAAACGGAATATGCATGTTCTTCACCGCGCCCATGCCGCCAATCAAGCGCATTTCCGCGTCGGTGATTGCGTAACTGGTCCACTCCTGACATTCGCCAACGGTCATTTCAACTTTGCCCGTGCGGACCATGTCAAGCACCAACGGTGTTCCGTTGAAACCAATCACCTTCACTTTGCCTTCTTTCTTAGCCGACGCAATGGCTGGCACAACAAACTCCGCCATGCTGTCGTAGATACAAATGATGTATGACAACTTGGGATCAGCGGCCATAGCTTTCTCCACCGCGGGCTTGAGGCCCGTGCCCCACTGCGCAATGGACACATTCACAAAACTATATTGAATGCCAGCGCCGCCGAATTGTTTGAACTCGGAAATAATGCCGGCGCGCATGTCGGCGGTTGAAGGAAGTTCGTCCGACACCAACACCAACACATGTGCAGTTTCGTTTTTAGAAATAACCCAATCGGCAAGCAACCGCGCCGCCAGTTGAAAGTCCACCGAAAAATTGGCGCTGACATTTGGAACCGTTGCATCCATGCCAAAATTGTGGCTCACAGCCACCAATGTTCCAGCGGCTTTCGCGGCGGTGATTTCTGAAGCAAGCGCATTTGGATCTGGACCTGCGAACAGATCAATGAGCGTTGCTTTTTGCTTTATGCCTTGAGCCATGCATTGTTGATATTGCGCAAGTTGTCCTTCATTACTGCACGCGGAAAATGAATAGCCAACTTTTTCGGCGGCGCCCTTCATGCCGTTCAACCCCTGCTGATACCACGGATTGCTGTCTGGACCAGCGATTCTGTAAATGCTTTTTCCCGCCATGACTTTCTTGGCATCAAACGCTGGGCCAGGAGCGATGAACTTGGGCTGCGCATAAAGCGGCGCCAACTCTTTCAAAGCGTGTGTTTGATCGGCGTCATCTTTGTGACCAAGAAGTTTGGAAGCTACCCGCGCAGCACATGAAGTCGCAGTCATGCCGGTGATCAGCAACAAACTTATTGCGCACGCAAGAGTCCAACGATGTGATTGTGTGTTCATGCGCCGATGCTATATGCAGACGCATTGAAGTGTCTTTGGAGGACTTATTGATGCATCGCAGCGGGAAAGGAGCTTTTCAGATCCACTATGACGCACGCGTGTCAACTGAAAATGGTATTGCGACCAAGCCGCGCCAACAAATTCAACGGCACGGTGACTCGGTGCAGTTTCACCATGACATCTTCAAAGGCGCTCAAGAACCAGCGCACATCGTCTTGGTTGATCACCAGTGGTGGAATAAGTTTCACCACGTCTTGATTGTGGCCAGCCACTTGGCACAGAATTCGGTGGTCCTCCATAAGCGGAATCACAACGGCCTGCGCGAAAAGATTTTCGTCCATGGCGTGCAACGCGCTCCACGCGCCTTTGAGCAACAGCGATTTAGGCGCGCCAAACTCAATACCAATCATGAGCCCGCGCTGGCGAATGTCTTTCAACATTTCAAAGCGCGGCTTCATGGCTTCAAGTCCATCTTTTATAAGCGCGCCCATGTCGCGCGCGTTCTGCGCCGCGTTTGTTTCGTCGTACGCCGCAAGTGACGCAAGGCCAGCCGCCATAGCCATGGCGCCTTGGCCAAATGTGTTTGAGTGCACAACCGCGCGATCAAGCGACGAATACACTTTTTTCCACACTTCGCCGCGCACCAACACAGCGCCAACGGGCACGTATCCACCTGACAACGCTTTGGACAACACAACCATGTCTGGTTCAACATCGCCCTCTTGATCGATTGCAAGAAATGAACCCGTGCGACCAATGCCAGTTTGCACTTCATCCGCGATAAAAAGCGCGCCGTACTTGTGGCAGAGTTGCGCGGCGGCCTGCAAATATCCGGGCGAATGAATATTCACGCCCTTGCCTTGAATGGGTTCAATCACAAACGCCGCGACATCGCGCGCGGCAAGTGCGGTTTCTAGTGCCGACAAATTATTGAAGGCAATCAGGCGACATTCCGGCACATAGGGCGCAAAACCTTGGCGAAAACTTTGGCAACCGTTTAAAGAAACTGCGCCGCTTGTTAGTCCATGAAACGCTTTCGGCGCGTACAGCAACGCGGGGCGACCTGTTGCGCACTTGGCAAATTTAATCGCCGCCTCAACGCCCTCGGTGCCCGAGTTGGTGAAGAAGACAAAATCTAAACCGCGACCAACGCGACGCTTTAACTCTTGCGCCAACAAACCAGAAAGCGGCGGCGCCTGAAACTGAATCATGCTGGGCAAATCCAGGGCTAGGCAATCCGTCAACGCCTTGCGAATAATTGGATGGTTGCGGCCAAAGTTGCACACGGCGTATCCAGCAAGCATGTCCAGATATTGATTGCCGCGGTCGTCCCACAAATGCGCGCCACTTGCGCGAACATAATTATTATCAAAGCCAATCGTCCGCAAAACCGTGGCGAAGCGCGGATTGATGTGCTGCGCGTGCAGTTGCATGCCGCGACCAGCGTTGTCTGAAATAAGTTTGGCGAGATCAAAACTCATGGGACTTTTTTTACGGGGGGATAATCGTCTGCATAAATTGGCTCATGCCGGCAATACGAACCTATTCAGAATAACAACGTGGCTTCACATTTAAAATCATGCGGTCACGGCCCTTAGCACGAATGACATACTAAACTTGCTCGCGCTTGGACTTTCGCCCACGCGCTTTACATTGACATTCGTCTACCTTCTTACGCTTATACGCGTCCAAAATGGCTCATTCCAGACTTAATTTTTCCAACTTCACTTGTTCGGGCTGCCAGAATTGCATGTCTGCGCCGTCATGCAAATGCATGGGGTGGCCCATTGGCGTGTTGTTGATCAGCACAATCTCCACGCGCTCACCAAGTTTCA
>CAIWNO010000436.1 GCA_903914045.1 uncultured bacterium
GCTGGCGCCAACGTTTCAAAATTGATCGCCTTGGTCTCTGGATCAAATGTTCCTGCCAACTCAATGGCGTCGCTCTTCAATGTGCACGGACCCTTGAAACCAAAAATCACCGGCTCGTACACATTCACTTTGTCTCCCGCAACCATGGTCGCCATGACATGCGTCTTCTCGCCAAAGAGCGGTCCATCAAGCAAGACCATGTTGGCCATGCGACCAACTTCAATTGTTCCAACCACGTTGCTCAAGCCAAGTTGCTTTGCGGGCCGCGTGGTCAAACACGAAAGCAATTCATCCTCGGACAAACCGCTTTGCATGGCGCGGCGCGCACGCGCTGGAAAGTCGCCGCGATTTTTCAACTTGGCCGTGCCCACGCTCACATCCACGCCAGCGTCAAGCAATTGCTTCACATTGCGTGGCGCCAACGCCCATGTCTCTAAATCGCGCAACGAAACTGATTCATCTTTGCGTGGATCGCTCACGTCTGGCGTCTTTGGAAAATCAAAGGTGGTCACAATTGGTAAATGCGTGGCCACCACTTCATTCAAGCGGCGGAACTCTGTGCCCGAACCTATAACGCGCGCTTTCAAGCCAAATTCCTTGGCCAAACCAGCCGCGCGCAAAACATCTTGCTCATTGTTGCAATCAAAAATCACAACGGACTTTCCCTGAATCGCCGGCTCTAACGCCGCCAAAGCCGCCGACGCCTTCGGTGCATCATTGCCTTGCGGATGCGCCTTCCACACCGCGTTGGATTGCATCAACCACTGCGCGTCAAGAAGTCCTTGGCGAATCACCGCCATGGTTCCCATGAGCGCGCTGGGGTAGCGGCTGTTGTCTGGTCCGTCATCGCCAACATGAGCGAACGAAATATTTTGTCCCGCGTTGGCAACCAGTTGCTCCACCTTGCGATCATCGTTGGCCAGCAACACAACCACGCTTTCACCGCGAAAAATTCCAGTGTTGGGATTCACCGCCGCCACCGTGAAGCCCATGTCGCGCATTTCTTTTCGCACGGCGCTTGCTAGCGTCGCCATGTTGCCCACGCGCACTTGCGGCGTAACTTTGTCATTCCAATAATGGGTCGCATCCTCAGCGGCGGCGCGCGCCGCAGCGGCGCTATCAATCATCAATCCCGCGTCGATCAATCCGGGATACATCGTCAAACCTTTGGCATCAATCACATTTGTTCCAGCCGGCGCAATCACCGCGCCACTTTTTCCAACCGCGCGAATCCAACCATCCTCCACCAACACGGCGCCATCTTCAATGCGCTCTCCGGGCTTCACCACCACGGTTGCGTGTTCGATTAAGTCGCGGCGCACTTGCGCGGGGTACATGGCCACCGGCGGCGGGTCCTGCGCAAAAATTGCGGCAACACAAGTAAAGGACATCATTCCAAACGAAAGAAAAAATCGGTTCATCAAGGCTCCTTCTAGATGCCTGATGGTAGAGGGCAGCGCGCCATAAAAAAAGGGCGCATGAACAATAAGTAGTCAGTTTCTCAGTTCACGCCGGCGCCATTGCGTTTTCAATAATCGCATTTAGAGTGGCGCTTGGCCGCATGGCCGCCGCGGCAAGCTTTGGATTTGGGTGGTAATAACCACCGACATCAATTGGCTTGCCTTGCACGCCATTCAACTGGGCAACAATCTCCGCCTCATGTGCGGTCAACTCCTTCGCCATTGGCGCAAAGTGTTGCGCAAGTTGCTTGTCCACCGTTTGCGCCGCCATGGCTTGCGCCCAATACATGCCAATATAAAAATGACTTCCACGATTATCCAACTCGCCAACTTTGCGCGCCGGTCCACGGTTGTGCTGCAGATACTGCGAAGTCGCCGCGTCCAGCGCATCGGCTAGAACCTTGGCGCGCGTGTTGCCAGTGCGATCCGCCAGATGTTCAAGCGAAGCCGCAAGCGCAAGGAATTCCCCAAGCGAATCCCAGCGCAGCGAATTTTCCGCGTTGAACTGTTGGACATGCTTTGGCGCCGAACCGCCCGCTCCAGTTTCAAACAAGCCGCCGCCGCTCATCAGCGGAACAATCGAAAGCATCTTGGCGCTTGTTCCAAGTTCCAAAATCGGAAAGAGATCGGTGAGGTAATCGCGCAGAACATTTCCAGTCACTGAAATTGTGTCCTTGCCCGCCTTCATGCGCTCAAGCGAGAACAGGCACGCTGCGCCGGGGGTCATAATGTGAAACTCAAGTCCCTTCATTTCGCCCTTGGATTCGTGCTCCGCCAGGTACTTCTTCACCTTCAAAAGCACCTGGATATCGTGCGCACGATTTTCATCAAGCCAAAAAACAGCGGGGGTGGTGGAAAGTCGCGCGCGCGAAACGGCAAGCTTGATCCAATCCTGAATCGGCGCGTCTTTCGCTTGGCATGCGCGCCAAATGTCGCCCGCTTCGACCGTATGTTGCATCAGCACGGATCCAGTCGCATCAACCACACGCACAGTTCCCGCGCTCTTCATCTCAAATGTCTTGTCATGCGATCCATATTCTTGCGCTTGCTGAGCCATCAGTCCAACATTTGGAATGCTGCCCATGGTCTTTGGATCGAACGCGCCGTGTTTCTTGCAGAAGTCAACCACAGCTTGATAGATGCCCGCGTAGGCGCGATCTGGAATGCACGCGGTGGTGTCTTGAGTCTTGCCCGCAGCATTCCACATTTTGCCGCTTTCGCGAAGCATGGCCGGCATTGAAGCGTCAACAATAATATCGCTTGGCACATGCAGATTTGTAATGCCCTTGTCACTGTCAACCATGGCAATCGCGGGACCGCGTTCGTATGCCGCTTTGATGTCCGCCTCAATCGCCTCGCGTTGCGCCGTGGGAAGTGTCGCAATCTTTCCAATCAGATCTCCAAATCCATTTTTCACGTCGACGCCAAGTTTGGCAAGCGTGGCCGCGTGTTTCTCAAAGACGGGCTTGAAGAAGACATGCACCGCGTGTCCAAAAATAATCGGATCCGACACTTTCATCATGGTCGCCTTCAAATGCAGGGAAAACAGCACGTTTTCGGCGCGCGCCGCGTCCACCTGCGCGCTTAAGAATGCAATCAGCGCCTTCTTGCTCATGAATGTTCCGTCCAGAATTTCGCCCGCGAGAAGTTTCAGTCCATCTTTCAGAATGGTCAGCGCGCCATCCGCGCCAACATGTTCAATGCGAGCCGTTGTGGCGCTAGCAACCGTGATGGACTTTTCGTTGCCAAAGAAATCGCCGCTACTCATGCTGGCAACACGTGTCTTGCTGTCACTTGTCCACGCGCCCATCTTGTGCGGCTTTTCCTTGGCGTACGCCTTCACGGCTTTGGGCGCACGGCGATCAGAATTTCCTTCGCGAATTACAGGATTGACGGCGCTTCCTTTGATCTTGTCATAACGCGACTTTGTTTCACGCTGCGCATCGTTGGCGGGCTCGTCAACATAATCAGGCAGCGCGTATCCCTGCTTCTGCAACTCAATAATGGCGGCCTTTAATTGCGGCACTGACGCGCTGACATTTGGAAGTTTAATAATGTTCGCTTCTGGCGTAAGACACATGCGACCAAGTTCGCTTAGCGCGTCATCAACACGTTGTTCAGGCGTAATGTTTTCTGGAAAACTGGAAATAATGCGGCCCGCAAGTGAAATGTCGCGCGTCTCAACCGCAATACCAGCGGGGCCAGTGAATGCGCGAATAATTGGCAAAAAGGAATACGTCGCCAAGGCTGGCGCCTCATCGGTGTGCGTATAAATAATGGTTGCATTTTTCATGGTGGAAATTCTTTCAGCGTAAAAGTATTCAGAACAGCTGCCAAAGCATGAACGAAATTTGCGGATGGATAGTGTAGAGAAAGACAGAACCTTGTGGCGTGGCGCCGTGTGGCGCGAGTGCCAAAGTTATTCTGGGGCAGAAGATTAGGTTGCTTCAAGTTCCGTGCAATAAAAAAGGCCACGTGAATGACCTTATACATGCTTGGAATGTGCTGCAAGAATTCGTGCGGTTCTTAACCCACTTCTTAACCCACTTCTTAACCCACTTCTTAACCCGGTTCAATGTCATCAAGCAAGCGCAGCAACGCCGCGCGAAGTCGGTCAGGCGTTTCGTAGGTCCCTTGCGCAATTTCGCTGCGCGCAGCGTCAATTTTAGATTGGCGAATATCAGGCGATTGGCGAAGTTTTTCCAAGTGGCGCGCGTGGTCGGAAATTTCCACACGGTCCTGAATTTCAGTGTGTTTTGGCGCGCTGGCCGTGGTGGCCGGGGCGTCAACTTGCGTCCGCTGAATTGAAGCGGGGACGGAACTACCTTGAAGATTGTTGATCGGCGAAATATCGGGCATACAAAACTCCTTGTCATCATCGACTCAATCCTTTGGGTCGATTCAAACAGGTGTAACAAACGCGTCCTGCGTCTTAAATGGGTCGCGGCATTCCGCTTCCGTGAGTATAGAATCGACCACTTGCGCTTCCAACCTTGAGCAAATTTTCATGCAAAATAAAATCTTTAACTTCCCGCAAATTCAGCCCTTGAGGCGCAGCGCCAAGGCCATCGCAAGCGTCAAATTGGCAGTTGTTTTTGCTTGCGTCGTGCTTGCTGGGTTCTGCGCCAACGCCACGGCTCAAACAAGTGGGGCAGCCCAATCGCCAACTGGAAATTCCGGGTCGGACAAAAGCAACGGCGCCAAGCCCGATCCAAATAATGAATTAATGAATGCAGGCGACGAGGTCGATGGCAACGTGTCGGGGTCCGCCAAGAAAGCCGCATCCACGAAAAATAAAAATACCAAGGCCGCCGCAACCCCCGCAAGCGCTAAAGACGCATCGGCCACCGCGAATCAAGGCTCCGCACGTGGCGAGCAAAAACCACAATGGTCAGTGTTGTTAATGACATTCACCGATCAGGGACACGCCGCCGCGGCCAACGCCATGCGCGAAGCCATTGTCACGCGATATCCGAATCTTGTAGCGGCGCGGGTGTGCGCGCTTGAGAAGGGCAGCGCGATTGTCTACGGAAGTTTTGTTGGGCTTGATGACTCCAACGCCAAGCCCGCCATTACCATGGTGAAGGCCATAGAAGAGAACGGTGTGAGGCCGTTCGCTCGGGCGTATTTGGTTCGACTGCAAACCACATCTGATCAGGCGAGTCAAGGGCCGAATGATTTGTCAAAGGTGCGCGCGCGATTTCCAAACGTGGTTCCTTTGTTCACCGTCAAGGTGGCCACGTGGAGCGACTTTAAAAGTGGGGAGATGTCCTTCGTTGACATTCAGAAAAAAGCGGAGGCGTATTGCGCCGACCTTCGTCGACAAGGATTCGAGGCGTATGTGAAGCATGACGCGGATGATCGTTCAAGCATTGTCACCATTGGCGTTTTTGATTCGACCGCGTATGACGTTCGCAGCACCTTGTTCCATCCAGATGTTGAAAAAATCATGCGTCAATTTCCGTCCATGCTGCTCAATGGAGAGCCACTGCTTGTGCCGCCGCCGCGAGGCTTGACCAACGCAAAACCAACGGTAAAACCTTGCATTTTAATAGAGATTCCACGGTGACTCTTTCGTTGCACAGCCCGTTGCTTGGTCAGCCCAAAGCTATTTCCGCGTTGACGCGAGCGTTTGCAACAGAGCGCGTGCACCACGCGTGGATTTTGCATGGACCTATGGGCGTCGGCAAATCATTCGCCGCGCGATTGTTCGCTGGCCTGGTGCTTGATCCCGCCACAACGACCGCCAACATTGCGGCGTTCGCGCCGCCCACTGGCACAGAGGACGCCGCGCTTCTTGGCGCAGGGTCGCATCCAGATTGTGTTGTCATTCGCAAGGAGTTGGCGTCCGTAAGCCAAAGCCGCGAACTGCGCGACAAGAAGCAGTTGAACATTCCAGTTGATTTGTTGCGCGAGACGTTGATTGGCGGCGTGGACGGCGAGGGTCGCATGTTGGACTCCGCGGTGCATCGCACGCCAGCGCGCGGTCGTGCCAAAGTATTTGTGATCGACGAGGCCGAGTTGCTTGAAAGCGAGGCCCAAAATGTGCTGCTGAAAACCCTGGAGGAACCACCGCTTGGTACCTATCTTTTCTTGGTGACCTCGCGCGAGGATCGATTGCTTCCAACCATTCGCAGTCGCTGTCATCGCGTGGCGTTTGGTCCGCTTGCGCCACACGCCATGCAACAGTGGTCCGATGAATATGATTGGCAAGTTGATGGCGCGGAGCGCGCGTGGCTGTTGCAATTTGCACAAGGCAGTCCAGGTCTTGCGCTGCTTGGCTCCACGTTTGGTTTGTATCAATGGTGGCAGTCGTTGCATGGGCAATTCAAACAATTGGACCAAGGCCATTTTCCGCCTTCGCTGGCCGAAGAAATGGTCAAATGCGCCGAGGAATATGCTGAGAAAGTAATCAAGGACAATGAGGGCGCAAGCAAAGACGCGGCCAATCGTCAAGGCGTGAGCATGTTGGTTCGCCTGGCTGGTTTGCATTTGCGACAGCGACTTACAAACGCCGCCGCCGCCAATGATCGCCAGGCGCTTGACGACATTCAACGCGCCATCCGCACCTTGGACACATTTGAGGAGGCGGTGCGCGCCAATGTGAATTTAAAACTTGCCATGTCTTCCCTTGTCGCCGCATGGAGCCAAGCTTGCGCGCCATTGGCCACCCGTTAATTCCATTCACAAAAAATGTACGGCGTGATACACGGACCAAACACAATACAAGCAGCGCACGTTAATCCATTCCATCATCCATGTAACCAAGCGCATGCATTTCAAAACGACTCGCCTCTTGAAATAATTTCCGCAGGCAATGACCAGCAACGAACTAATTCACGCCATGAACACAATGCAAGAAATCGAACGAGTTTGGATTGCGCGCGCAATGCCCGTCTTGCCTGCTGGCGCTGTAATTTGGAAAATTCAGCAAGGCTATTTACCGCAGCATTCTGTTCGTGATCAAAACTTTCGCGAGGGGCGTATTCGTTCAGTTGAATTGGTCGACGGATCAATACAATATTTTCACACCATCAAGCAAGGTCAAGGCGTGGTGCGGCAAGAAACCGAACACGCGCTTGATCAAGCCACATTTGAATCGCTCTGGCCGCAGACGCAAGGCAAGCGCATTCGCAAAGTGCGCCACCGCGTCAGCGAAGGCGGACTGACGTGGGAAGTGGATCAGTTTCTTGATTTGCCCCTAGTCATGGTGGAGGTTGAACTTGCAAGCGAGCACGCGCCGTGTGATTTTCCCAAGTGGCTTGCTGGCGACATTGTGCGCGAAGTTTCCCATGATCCGCGCTATCGCAATCACGCGTTGGCGGTGCACGGCGTACCTAAATAATCTGCCAATCATCCCAAAAATCGCTAGAAACCTTGCTAACATCACCGCCCTGAGACTTTATAAAAATCTGAGAGTTTATAAAAATGGCCACACCAATCCACTGCACCGTTGTCACACCAAACGCAATCAGCCTTGAAGAAAAGGCCACCTATGTTTCATTTGAAGCCTGGGATGGACAAGTGGGCGTCATGCCAGGAGCAAGTCCATTTCTAACAAAGCTTGGAACTGGCGTGCTCACCGTGACAAGCGCCACGGGATCAACCGTGCAATTATTAACTGACGGCGGTTTCGCCCAAATGCAAGGCGACAATTTAACTCTGCTCGCTGACAGCACGGTGGATATTTCAAGCATTGACGCCAAGCAAGCGGCTGCCATGCTTGTCGACGCAAATCAAAAGGCAATCGCGCCAGGGGCCACTTCGGCCGCCGCTCGTGAATCTATTCAGCGCGCGCAACGCGTGGCTCAAGCCAAAGTAAACGCCGCAGGCAAACGAGCCGGCCAACGCGCTTGATGTCTGTTGTGTCAACAAATTCAGCCGCCGCACGGACAATGACATTCGCGGCACAAAGGTGATGCATGGAACCGCAAGAAGCCGCAGAACAATCAGAACTCCCCGCCGAACTTCCCGCGTTTATGAAAGCGCCCGACGAAACTCCATGCGCCGATCAATCGATTGAGTCGCGAGTTGAGGCCGTGTTGCTTTCCATGAGCCGCCCACTAAGCGAAAGCAAATTGGTGGACATGCTTGGACTGGGTTCGGTCAACGCCAAAGACAAAATGCCGGTGACCATGGTCAAGCAGGCGATTGACCACTTGAACAGCGAGTACGCGCAGTCAGGCAGAAGTTTCCGCATTGAGCGCTTGGCGGGCGGCTGGCAACTGCTCACACTGAGCAAGTTTGGCCCGCTTTTAACACGCGTGCACGGCGCCAAGGCGCAAGGACGACTCACACCCGCGGCGCTAGACACGTTGGCCATTATTGCGTATCGACAACCCACGTTGCGCTCTGAACTTGAAGCGGTGCGCGGCGTTGCTTGCGGCGACGTGTTGCGCGGTTTAATGGAACGACGCCTTGTTCGCATCACTGGCCGCGCCGAAGAACTTGGGCGACCCATGTTGTACGGAACCACCAGCGAGTTCTTGCGCGTCTTTGGTATTTCGCGCCTAGAAGATTTGCCGCAAGCGCGCGAGTTGCGCAATCCAGCCGGCTGATTCGGCCGTTTAAACCATTCTTAATTGTCACAACCAATAGTTTTGTCATTGAGCGCCACAATCTGGCCAGTGATGCAACGTGGGTGTGCAACGCATGATCACCTTGGATTCACGCTGCAAACAAATCACTATAAAAACGAAACGAGTCCTGTTAAAAGGACTCGTAACGCAAACGGGGGAGTGACCTGAGCGGGGTTGCCGGAAATATCTCACGGCGCGCCCGCAATGTTTAGCAGCGTCTTACATAGAGCGACGCTTTCGTTGCAGACCAATACCCGCCAAACCGCAGAGCGCAAAGACTCCTGGTGCTGGCACTACAGTTGCAACCCAATTTCCAGTGAATGCAACCGATGAACCACCGGTCAGATCAAACTGGAACTGATATCCCATGCTTGGGCCCAATGGACCAGCTACGTTGTATGGCGTAATTGAAGTGTTTGGAATAGACCAGGTTGTTGCGCTTGGGCTAGCCATTGTGAAGTCCCGCAACAATTCAGAGTTTGCTCCGGGAGATGTTCCACCACGAAGACCTTGCCACAATGGGTTGCTGCCGTAAGAAGAAAGCATGGCGGCCGATGAAGTATTGCTCGTCAAGGCTCCGCCAAGATTTCCTGAGAATGTCCAAAGGTTTCCCGCTGGAGCGGCATCAAGCACATCCAATGTGATATTGAAACGTCGAGTGGTGTTGCCCAAATTCGCAATTGTGAAACCATTTGTGACAAATGATCTTGAACTGGAATTTGAAGCAAGATCCCAACCAACAACCCATGAAGTGACGGGGTAACCATCTCCAACCGAGCCCATGTAACTAAAGTCGCCGAATCCAGTTTCATCGCCAACTTGGCTGATGGTGGACTTTTTTCCGTCGACATTGAATTTAAGTGTGAGTAGTGGAGCCGCAAGTGTGGTTGCACTCAAGGTCGCCGCTGCCGCTGAAATAATTGCAAGTTTAAACATCTTTTTTCCCTCTCCTTGATTTGTAAGTCCCAACATTGTGTTGAGTAATTTGAATTTGTGACCCAAACATTGATTTGAAATCACCCTCGCACAAGCGAGAGTTGAAATATTTTGTAAAAGTTTTAGTTTATTGATCTACGTCGTCCGCACAGACCGAAGCTGCCAGCCAAGAACACCAAAGCCAATGCACCAGGCGATGGAATGGCTGAAGCCTGCACCACAAACGTGCTTGAAACAGTGGCTTGATCGCCGGCTGAAAGAATAAATTTCAGCCGAGTTTGAATGGTGTCACCAATGTGGCCTTGAACACCAAAACTTTGCTGCGAAAATGTTTGTGAGTAGGAGCCATCGCTAAATTCACCGGCCAAAACACTCACAGAATTACCGTATTGGTTCTGAGGGGTAAGGTGGGCTACAAGGTTGGTATTGATGAAACCCGAGTAGATTGGATTTGCATCAATACTCTTGATGTACGCGCCGCCGCCTCGAAGATCCGTAACTGTAATGGCGATTGAGCCAGAACCCCCCAGATTTCCCCCGACGCTTAAAGCAATGATTTTATTAAAGTCATAGACTTTTTCTTGAGTTGTGTTGTTTGTGACCACGGTTGTAAATGAAACCATGTCCGCATTTGCCGCAGTTGCAATGAATGCACTTGCAGCCAATGCCACAGCAACTATTCCTTTTCCATTCCCTCTTTGTGAATGCATAACTTTTCCCTTTCCTCAAATCTTTAATTTTGCAGACGATGATGTTGCTGTAACCAGCAACACTTTCAATTCCCTCAACCCATATCAGCTCTTTTAACGGAGCCGATATCTCTTCAAGACTTCATACGCACCCAAACAAGCATCTGTTGCACTAATTAAAGATTCCAAAAACATTTTGGACTGCTCGCCATGCAACAACTGGCTTTTTCGCTACTTACGCATTTTGACACCTTTGTGTCCCTGATACATAATTTGATTGAATTTCTAAATTCCAAACCGGAATGCAAATATTTCGACCTAATAATTAGTTATTGGACTTTGCACAGCAAAGGCAACGCGTCACAACTGGGTGGGCAGCAATCCAAGTTGAACCAGCTTTGACCCATCATTCTTTATGGCGCCAACAAATTTGCCCAACTTTTACCTGAGCGACCCTGCTTCAGTGAATACTTGAAACCACAACGTGCATATCCGAGAGAGCACACAAAACACAAACGTAGAAGTATTTGAAGTACGAACTTGGACATGCTTTAAAGAAATGATGTCACTTGTATGGTGTAGAGCTTCGGCTCTGGATTCCTTCGGGATTGCCGCCGCCAGACGAATACAATTCATTTCGTCTTAAAGCGATAGCGGTGTGATACTGAAATCTTTTTCTTGAGCGCGACCGCGCCAATCTGCAATCACTTGCCGCATTTGCGCGGTGGTGGTGGCGGTGCGAATGCCTTCTTTGAGCGGCTTCACGTGGCCCATGTTTTTGCCATACCAGCTAATGCGTTTGCGCATGCACTCCACGGCGCTAGAGCCTGGGCTGTACTTTTCTAATAGTTCAATGTGGCGATCAATCACCTGGCACTTTTGATCGGGCGTTGGTTCGGGCAACAATTCGCCCGTGGCTATGAGGTGACTGGCGCGTTGAAATAGCCACGGCGTGCGCAGTGAACCACGACCAACCATGACGCCTTTGCAACCGGTTTGTTTCATGATTTGCACCGCGTGTTCAGGCTCGGTCACATCGCCGTTGCCAATAATGGGAATGTTTTTCACGGCGGCAACAACTTCGCCAATGCGATTCCAATCGGCGTGGCCACTGAACATTTGACATGTGTAACGACCGTGCACGGTGACGGCGGCAATGCCCACATCTTCAAGTTGACGGGCGAGTTCAGGCGCAACAAAGCGTTCAGGGTCCCAGCCCAGGCGAACTTTGGCGGTGACAGGCACGCGGCCGTTGGTGTGCTTGGCCACCGCGTCAACAATGCGCTTGGCCAGTTGCACCGTGTCGCACACGTGGCACAGCAGCAGTGAACCGCCATGTTTTTTAGCGACTGTGTCAACGGGGCAACCCATGTTGATGTCGATGAGTTTGGCGCCATGATCAACCGCCCAGATAGCGGCTTCTGGAAGTGGGTCCGTCCAATTTCCGTACAACTGCATTCCGCAGGGTTGATCGAACTCATTGGTTTGCGCAAGTTCAAGCGAGCGACGCGCGCCGCGCAACAACGCATGACTATTTAATAGATCGGTGCTGGCAAGGCCTACGCCACCTTGCTCGCGGCAAAGAATGCGAAACGCAAGATCGCAGTGGCCAGCCATGGGCGCAAGCAACATGGGAGTTTGAAGTGTGAGCGCGCCAATACGAAGCATGCGGCAAGTCTATTGCGTGGAGTGCCAGAAGAGAAATGCAATCGTGATATGTTCAAGGTGAAATGTCATTGACCTGATATTGTGGATACATAATGGATGCAGGCGAACTTGATCCAATCGATCCAACTGATCCAGCTGATCCAGCATTTCATTCGTCAGAGACATTGGTGCCGGCGAATGTGGGATTGCCTGCGCACAACACTGAGAAAAAACCGTTGGATCTTTTGAATGAGCTTGCGAATGCCGCAAGTGCGGAAGCTGTTTCAAAGCCACCGCAGCCAATGCCAGAGAAGATTGGTCGTTACCGAGTCGAACGATTGCTTGGTGTTGGAAGTTTTGGGCGCGTGTATTTGGCCCACGATGATCAACTGATGCGCGATGTTGCGATCAAAGTTCCTAAATTCAACATTGCTACTGACCCGCAACAGGTTGAAGAGTTTCTTCATGAGGCCAGGGCGGCCGCAAAATTGGATCATCCAAATATTATTCCTGTGTTTGATGTTGGCAGCGATGAGTCGTGCCCTTGCTTCATGGTTTCAAAATTGATCGATGGGTTTGATCTGGACGTTCGCATTCAAACCCAAACGCTTTCAATGAACAAGAGCGTGGAAATTGTGGCGGCGGTGGCGGAGGCTTTGCATTACGCGCATAAGCAGGGCATGGTGCACCGCGACATCAAGCCAGGAAATTTATTAATTGATAACGAAACCGATCGACCAACAATTGGAGATTTTGGTCTTGTGCTGCACGAACAAGAGGTTGGAAAGGGCGCGACTCTTGCGGGAACTCCATCGTACATGTCGCCGGAGCAAGCGCGCGGCGAGGCGCACCGCGTGGATGGACGAGCGGATATTTTTAGTTTGGGTGTTGTGTTGTATCTGTTGCTGACCGGGCGCCGTCCATTCAACGGCACAACACAAGATGAAGTGCTTGATCAAGTTCGCAATCTTGATCCGCGTCCAATGCGATCCATTGATGAAAAAATTCCCAAAGAGTTGGAACGCATTTGCACAAAATCCATGGCCAAACGTGCCGCGGATCGATATTCGGTGGCCAACGACATGGCGGCTGACTTGCGGGCATTTCTTGCAGAATCACTATCCGAGTTAGAGAAGTCTTCGGCGGCGACGACGCAAACTTTCATAAGCGAGATGTCTGGGCCATCAAAGTCTGCGCCGGCAACTGACTTGCAACTTCAAACTGGCGCGACGATTCGGATTACGCCCAAAGGCTTGCGATCTTTTGACGCGGCGGATAGTGATTTTTTTCTGGACTTGTTGCCTGGGCCGCACGGACGCGACGGACTTCCGGAAAGTATTCGTTTCTGGAAGTCGCGAATTGAAACGCGCAATCCCGATGAGGGGTTTCAAGTTGGAATGATTTACGGTCCGTCTGGTTGCGGCAAATCATCGTTGGTCAAAGCGGGAATTCTTCCGCGAATTCATGCATCGGTGACGGTGATTTATTTGGAGGCCTCATCCGACAAGACGGAATTCACATTGTTGAAATTGTTGCGCAGGCGACTTCCTGAATTGTCGCAAACACTTTCGCTTTCGGACTCGCTCAACGCAATTCGCCAAGGCAAGGCGCAGCGTGGCGATGAAAAAGTTTTGTTGGTGCTTGATCAATTTGAGCAATGGTTGTACGCCAACGGAAAAAATACTGATACAGAGTTGGTACAGGCGTTGCGTCAATGTGACTGCGCGCATTTGCAGGCGATCATTATGGTGCGCGATGATTTCTGGATGGCGGCCACGCGCTTTATGCGTGAGTTGGAAATTCCATTGTTGGAGGGAACAAACTCCGCGGTGGTGGATTTATTTTCATTGCGCCACGCCCAGCGCGTGCTGACGGCGTTTGGGCGCGCGTATGGAGAATTGCCAGAGAGCGGCGAACTTTCCGAGCCGCAGAAAAAATTTATCGAAGACGCCGTGGCTGGTTTGGCGCAAGACGGAAAAGTGATCTCCGTGCGCTTGACGCTGTTCGCCGAGATGTTCAAGGGGAAATCATGGAGCCCAAACACGCTTCGTGAAATCGGCGGAACTGAAGGCGTGGGCGCGGCATTTTTAGAGGAGAACTTCAGCGAACATTCAGCGCAGCCAGCGCGGCGGGCGCATCGTGTTGCGGCTCAAGCCGTGCTGCGGGCGCTTCTGCCGGAATCTGGAATTGATATCAAGGGCCACATGCGTTCGCGTATGCAGTTGCAGGTGGCGGCGGGAGATGAAGAAAAGTCGCGTGAGTTTGAGGAGCTGATTCAAATACTTGATCGCGAGTTACGCTTGATCACGCCGGTGGATTCCGTAATCACAAATGATGGCGACAAAGCATTACCCGCGCAGGAAGGGTATTACCAACTCGCGCATGATTATTTAGTGTCCTCGCTGCGAGATTGGTTGACGAGCAAGCAGAAGGAGACCGCAAAGGGGCGCGCGCAATTGTTATTGGTGGATCAGGCGAATAGTTGGAAAATACGCCGTGATGCGCGGCAACTTCCTTCGCGCTTTCAATGGTTGCAAATTCGGTTGCAAACTTCGCGCTCGAGTTGGACCGAAACGCAACGCGCAATGATGCGAACCGCCGGCAAGCAATATGCGGTTCGATTTGCAATCAATATTGTCATTTTGATCGTGCTCGGTTGGAGCGCTCAAGAGTATTACTGGCACTCGCACGCGCAAACGCTTTTGGAACAATTACGCACGGCCAAAATAGA
>CAIWNO010000437.1 GCA_903914045.1 uncultured bacterium
ATTCCCACGGGCTTCACATTGGTTGAACTGCTCGTGGTCATTGGCATCATCGCCATTCTTGCCAGCATGGTGTTGGCGGTCAGCAGCGGCATTCTTGCCACAAGTGAACGCAAGCAAGTAGAGGACACCTTCACGCTTTTAGACAAAGCCATTCATGAACTTGAATTGACACGCGGGCAGGAGTTGGTGTTTTCGCGCAAACTTAGCGCTTCGGCTCCAACTGAACTCAAGTTCTTCGATGTCGAAGAGGATCCCGCCGCGACAACTGCATACATCATGCCTAAGTTGCTTGCTCTGTTAATGAACAATGACCGTAGCCGCGAATTCATTAGCAAGATCAATCCGGATTTTTTAAAGCGCTCTGGCACTGGTGCGAATGTGGTGCTTGATCTTGTCGATCCGTGGGGCAAACGCATTGCCGTAGTTCCATGCGGTCGGCCCGCCACCGAACGCGAAATGCGTGACGCGTATCGCGCGGGTTCCACCAAGACACCAGTCACGGCGGATCCACTTAAAATTGGAATTGACCGCGATGATCGCACGGTGCGAACCAATGACGAACAAGCAATTGGGGTGTGCAGTGGCCGTCGCTGGACATTTATTTCGTGCGGTCCTGATCAAAATCTTGGCATGCCTCCATGGAATGCCAAACGGGTGGATTCCAATTCAGATGGTGTTGACGACTGGGCCGACAACATTTTTTCACAACCACTTACTCAACCCGTGTTGGTGTTGCCATGAGAAGTTGCATGACACTGTTCTTTGGAACCCGCGTCATTTCCTGGGCAAGAGCATCAACTTGCCATAGCAGGCTAAGTCACGCATTCAGAACAACAGAGCAATCGCCACTCATGCCAAATGAATGTTCGCGTGGCGCACCCCGTGGCCGGAGCGGCTTCACGCTGATCGAACTCATGGTGGTGGTTGGAATCTTAATTTCGCTTGCCACACTCACCGCCATCAGCGCGGCCAAAGTTCAAAAGGACGCGCGATATTCAAAGGCCGTAAGCCAAGTAATGAACGCGCTTGAAACCGCGCGCACTCAAGCCATTAAGGATCATCGACCCGTGTTGTTGGCGTTCACCGTGAAGACGGAGCGTTCGGGCAATGCATCGGCTGACGGCATGTTGACTGACAATATTAAAAGACAGTGGACCCGCATTGTGGCGGCTTCCTACATTGGTGAATCTAAGCCTGAAAAAACAGTAACAGATATAAGATTTGCTGTTTATGACGATATGTTTATTCCTCATCCAAATTTCATACCTATTGATTTGCCAGAGGGAATTAAAGTCGCGGCACCGCAAATGGATTATGACCGCCGTGATGAAATTTGGATTACTCAACCCACATTTCGTGACAGCAACACCAATTTTAACGACATGGAATATGGCTCCATGATTGGAGTCCTGTTTGGTGCAGATGGTGCGTTACTTACAAAAATTACTGGCGGTGGAAGCGTTAATGCAGGCATGGGAAAATATGTAATTATTGATTTTGATCAAAACGGTTACACGAATGGATTTCCTGCTTCTGCTCCGAGTGCTGGCGGTTCAAAATATTTCACTTACGATTTTGAAAATGAAGAACCAAATATTCAGTTGGCCCCGTTTATTGCTGTTTTTAATGACGCCGCCATGCGTGAGTTGTACGACGTGAATAATTGGAAGGGATCTACAAATCCACTTCTCGGTGAAATAATTCAACCATGTTCCACCTACGGAACTGGCCGTACACGCATGAACTGCGATCAATCGGAATACATTAATCAGTTTGGCGACAAAATTTATTTCAACCGCTACACAGGACGCGCGGAGGTACAGAAACGATGACACCTTCGGCAACAAGAAGCGCATTCAGTTTGGTAGAGCTCATCATTGCTATTTTTATTCTGGGCATTGGCATGATTTCAATCGCCGCGCTTTTTCCGGCAGGCATTAAACAGCAGGAAATTGCCGAGGACGATGTCTACGGACCGCTTGTGGCGCGCCATGCCATGGAATTATTGCGCACCCGTCTGAAGCAAGAGGACTTTGGTTGCTTTGAGGATTTTTCCGATGCGGCTGGGGGCACTTCTAAGGTGGATTTAATTCCACTTGGAAATACTGCCGCTTCTGGCGCAACTCCATTCACTCCAACCATTGCCAAGGATTGGATTTGGAAACGGCCAGGCTTTATCACTGTGGACGATCCACTTTCAACCGACCGTGATGAGGCTGGCATGTACGACATTTTTAGCTATTACTCAACTCGTCAACAAATTACGGGTACAAGATCCACAATACCAAC
This sequence comes from uncultured bacterium, assembly GCA_903914045.1. Lineage (GTDB taxonomy): Bacteria > Planctomycetota > Phycisphaerae > Phycisphaerales > SM1A02 > SYAC01. The sequence goes on from CAIWNO010000437.1 coordinate 2,290, forward strand.
CGTACTTCCGCCAGCATTCACCAACTCTACTTTGCTCAATGATGTTGATTTTGGATCTGGGGGTGTTGAAAATAAAATTTACGGCATTCCTTACAATCGCCAAAAATTTGATGAGCAAATGAATGTCTCCAAGGTGAACTACGCATGGACATTTGCGCAAAGCACCATTCCACAATCTGGTTTAGACCCGGCAACAAGAGATACAAGGGGTTTTTTCAACGTGGGCAACGCATTGCGTGAACCTTCAATCTTTATTACCCAGCGCGAGCGCTACTGGCCCATGCCCGCCAACGCCATCGGCACCACAGCCACACCAAAGTATGTTTGGGATTGCATGTTTCGCAGATTCAACGGCCGCATTTTGGTTGGA
>CAIWNO010000438.1 GCA_903914045.1 uncultured bacterium
AAGATCCTGACGCCGATCGACTTGCGATTGTGGATGAGAATGGCCGCTACATTGGCGAGGAATACACGTTGGCGCTGTGCGCGTTGCGCGTGCTTGAACGCTCGGGGCCCGGTGCCATGGCCACCAATCTCAGCACCAGCCGCATGATTGATTCAATCGCCGAAAAATTTCCTGGAAGCCGCGTCCATCGAAGCGCGGTTGGCGAAGCCAATGTTGTTGCGGCCATGAAAAATTCTACATGTGTGATTGGCGGCGAAGGCAACGGCGGCGTGATCTGGCCACGCGTGTGTTGGATTCGCGATTCACTAAGCGCCATCGCGCTGACGCTGGAACTTCTGGCCACGCGCGGCAAGTTGCTGTCTGTTATCGCGGCGGACATTCCCGCCGTGTCCATGATTAAGCGCAAACTGGAACTTGCCAGCATTGGCGGACTTGAAGCGGTCAAGCCCGCGCTTGAACGTGTCACCAAAACATTTGCGCACGCGAAAGTGGACACCACCGACGGCGTTCGAATTGATTTGCCAACTGGCTGGGTGCACTTGCGCGCCAGCAATACAGAGCCAATTATCAGGCTTATTGCCGAGGCGGCGACGTCGGACGCAGCCAACGCATTGGCCGATGAAGTGGCCGCAAGCGCTGGTTTGCCCGCGTGAGAAGCGCGGAATTATTTTTGAAATGACGCGGGCAACTTGCTTTCGCACATGACATGTTGCGGCGGCTGCGTGGAGCAATCAATGTGCACCATAAAGAATCCGCCATCCCTGTGCTTGCGAACCGCTGGCCACATGATGTGGCGATCGGTCCACGGAATCTCGCGCGTCTCCACTTCACTCACTGGGACCCACTCCAAGCGCCCCTCTTCAAATTCATTTTCAGGAATCAGCGCGGGATCAATGTTGCGCGTTGTCTCGAACAAAAAGATCAACCAATGCATGGAGCCTTGGTATCCCCGCTCGCTGACCACGCCCATGCAACGGACATCGTCGCTGGCAAGCGTGACGCCAGCCTCTTCGGAAATTTCTCGAATGGCGCACTGATGCGGACCTTCTCCTTGACTCACTTCAAGCTTGCCGCCAATGGGACTGCACATTCCAATGTTGGGTTGCTTCTTGCGATGTAGCAGCAAGACGCGCCCTTGGTTGTCCCAGACGTAGCATAAAACAGCCACTTTATAGGGCAAATTCTCAAGATTGTATTGCGCCGAATGCAGATCGCTCAATGCACGCTCTCCGTTTGAATGACGCCTGGTTGTTTCAAGATCAAGCCCGCTTGTTTGCAAAGTTCGCCAATGGATTTGTGCGTTGCCGCCGTCGCCTTGACCAGTGGCAGGCGCACCGCGCCGCTATCGCGACCAAGAAGTTGCATGGCGGATTTAATCGGCACTGGATTTGTGTCAAGCGACAGCAATCCTTTTGAAAGCGGCAAAAGTTTTTCATGAATGGCGCGCGCCGCGGCAAAATCATTTTTTAAGCACGCTTGAATAAGTGACTGCACCATTGCGGGCATGACATTGCTGACCACGCTGACCACGCCAATGGCGCCGACCGACGCGAAGGCCAACGTGAGCACATCATCGCCCGACAAAATAGGCAGCGCGCAACGACGGCGAATGTCCGTGGCGGATTCAACGCTGCCGGTGGCTTCTTTAATGGCGACAATGTTTGGATGCTTGCTCAGGCGCTCCACTGTTTCAGGCACAATGGCCACGCCACAGCGGCCCGGAATGGAATACAGAACAACGGGCAAGTCGCAGGCGTCCGCGACATGCATGAAATGCTGGTAAATGCCCTCTTGATTGGGCTTGTTGTAATACGGCGCAACATGAAGCGCCGCGTCGGCGCCCAAGGACGCGACCAACTTGTGCAACTTCACGGCGCTTGCGGTGCTGTTGCTGCCCGCGCCCGCCATGACTTGCATGTTGAAAGACTTCGCCGTGTCCACCGCGGTTGCGACAACATGTTCATGTTCCTGCGCCGACAATGTTGGCGCCTCGCCGGTTGTGCCGCAGGGAACAATTCCAGTCACGCCGCCCTCGGCTTGCGCGCGAATCTGCTGCTTGAAACATTCCACATCAACGCGCTCGGCGTCACTTGTAAATGGCGTGACCATGGCGGTCCAACAACCAGGCAACTTTAATTTGGAGTGTGCATTCATGTGTGGTTTTCCCCCATGGCGGATTTCATTTCTCGCACGGCTTCTTTCATGCCTACAAAGATAGAGCGACTCACAATGGAATGTCCAATGTGAAGTTCATGTAATTGTGGCAACCGCGCCACTGGCGCAACATTGGCGACATTGAGCGCGTGACCAGCATTGAGTTGTAAACCAAGTTCGCGCGTGTGGCGCGCGGCCGTCAACAATGTGGCCAGTTCCACATCGGAATGCGCTCCACTGATTTTTCCCTGTTGCGATTCAACCGCATGCGCCCACGGCCCGGTGTGCAATTCACAAATACTTGCGCCAACTTTGCGCGCCGCGTCGATCTGTTTGCGATCGGCGTCAATGAACAGGCTCACTGGAATGCCCGCGCCTGCGAGCATTTTCACAACTTCACTCAGCCACGCAATTTGTCCCGCAGCGTCAAGGCCGCCTTCGGTGGTCAACTCTTGGCGACGCTCTGGAACCAGCATGGCCGTGGCGGGTTTGATCTCTATCGCAAACGCAACCATGTCCTTGGTGGCCGCCATTTCAAGATGAAGTCGCGTGGACACATGGTGCTTCAACGCGCGCACATCGGCGTCTTGAATATGTCGACGGTCCTCACGCAGATGAACCGTGATTCCATTGGCGCCGCCAAGTTCGGCCTGCGCTGCGGCGAGCAAAGGACTTGGCTCCACGCCCTTGCGGGCTTGGCGCAACGTGCAAACATGATCAACATTAACGCTTAGGAGAGGCACGAATAAAGAGTAGCCGCTAAGATCCCAATCGATGAGTGCATTTGACCAACAACTTGCGTCGCTAAAAAAAGAAATGACGGTTCAAGGACGCCGCGTGATGGATCTGTGCACACAAGCCGTGGATTGTTTCTTTGACTCTGACACCGAGAAAGCCCGCGCAGTGGTCATGGCCGATGAGGCGATTGACAAGGCCGACGTTGAAATTGAGCGCGCCAGCGTGCCCCTTTTGGCGATGGGACAAACCGATGAGCACGCGATTCGCTGCGTGCTGACCATGGTGAAAGTGAACAACGAACTCGAGCGCATCGCCGACGCGGGTGTGACCATTGCGGAGCAGGTGTTTGATCCGCGCTCATTCAAGGAGCGCGCTCCCAACACTTTTCGCGTGATGGCCAACAGCGTTCTTGGAATGTTGCGCGACGCCACGCGCTCGCTTGAGCGCGAGGACGCTGAATTGGCGCGCCAAGTGCTACTCTTTGACGACACGGTAGAGCGATTCAAAAAAGAAATTTTGTTAGACACAGAAATGCAAGTCCAAAGCGGCGCCTTCAGCGCGGGCTTTGCGTTTCGATTGTTGGCCGTAGTGAAAGCCGTTGATCGAATCGCCGATCACTCCACCAATATTTGCGAGCAAGTGATTTATTTGCGCCGCGGTTTGATTGTGCGACATAGGCCCGATGGCTGGAGCGACCCGGAGTCGCCGGAGTC
>CAIWNO010000439.1 GCA_903914045.1 uncultured bacterium
CTATTTCCTTACACTCTCTGCGACTTCTGTAACTATGCGTCCTAACTCACTCTGTGCCATTACACGGCGCAATACAGGCTTTCATGCGTTTTTAAATTTTGTAAATACTTGCAAAAATTTTGTCGCTTCGCGACGTGCAGTAAGTGAAGTTGGTTTGCGATTGCGCGCCATGCTTGCTCTTGCCGTTGTGTGCGCCGCTTCTTTGTATTGTGCGTCTGGCGCGTCTGCGCAAACAACTAATGGCGTTGTTACGGCTTGGGGTGTCAAAAGTGACGGTCAATGCACCATTCCTGCCTCTGCCAATAGCGGGGTTTCTGCTATCGCGGGTGGTAACGGACACACCATCGCTCTTAAAGGTGGCGCGGTTCTGGCTTGGGGTAGCAACGGTCAAGGTCAATGCAACATTCCTGCCTCTTCCAATAGCGGCGTTTCTGCTATCGCGGGGGGTATCTACCAGACCATCGCTCTGTACCCATTCAAAGACTGCAACAACAACGGCACTGATGACTTTATTGATATAGCTGACCATATTGCAGGCATGCCACCTAAAGACTCCAACAACAACGGCATTCTTGATACTTGTGACATTGCCTCTGATCCCTCTCTCGATCATAATTTGAATAGTCTGCTTGATAGCTGGGACATCTTGCAAGACGCGTCCCTTGATCGCAACAACAACGGCGTGCTTGATAGCTGGGACATCTCGCAAGACGCGTCCCTTGATCGCAACAACAACGGCGTGCTTGATAGTTGGGATGTAATTGCGGACCCGTCGCTTGATTGCAATGTTAACGGGCATATTGACCAATACGACATTGCTGACAACGCGTCATTGGATTGCAACACGAACAAAGTGATTGACAGTTGCGACATCGCTGTGCATAACGAAGAAGACTGCAACCTAAATGGAATTCCTGATAGTTGCGATCTATCGACCGGCGTACTTGTAGATGCCAACCGCAACGGCATTCCAGACAGTTGCGAACTTGCAGGGCCATTTGGTTTGGTTCGCGCTTGGGGTGATGCCCAGCCTAATCCAGACGCAAGCTTTCTTGCCTCACCACCAAGCAACCTTGGTTTATGTAGCCAAGTGGCCGCGGCCGGCTATGCCAATAATTCTTGGGATTCATTTCATTGCCTAGCTCTTCAAGCCAATGGAATTGTTGTTTCTTGGGGCAGTGTTGCCGTTGTTATTCCCCCTAACTTAGGCCAATGTAAAGCTGTTGCTGTAAGTGTCGGCTCTATGATTGCCCCCTCAGCCATGGCCATTCGCAAAGATGGCACTGTCTGGTCAACCAACCCAGTGCCTGACGACCTTACAACCTGTACTAAAATTTCTATGTCGGTATCCCACTCCGTCGCTTTGCAAACTAATGGTCTGGTGCGGGCATGGGGTAGTACCAATTCAAGCGGCGAATTAAATGTGCCTGCCAACTTAGGTAAGTGCATTGACATTGCGGCGGGTGGTGGTCAGTACGGGACGGGGCAATTTACCGTTGCCATTCAAGAAAATGGAACTTTTCAAGGCTGGGGTGACAACTCCAAAGGTCAATGCACTGCGCCTAGCAACTTGGGCCCCTGCATACAGATTGCTGCTAGCAAGTCATATTACGATCATTTCTGCGCTGCCATTCAATCGGCGGGAACCGTTGCTGTATGGGGTTACAGTGGTTCTGGTCAAACCACTATTCCATCGGACCTAGGCACATGCAGCAGTATTGTCATTTCTGAATACACCGTTTTGGCGCTTCAGACCAATGGCATGGTTCGAACCTGGGGTGGATTCAATGTTCCACACGATCTTGGTGCCGCAACCGCAATAGCCCACGGTAGTAACTTTGCGTTGGCAATACAAATGGACTGCGATGCAAATGGCGCGCCAGACTCGGTTCAAACCGTAGCCAATCCTTTGATAGACCTGAACCATAATTACCAATTGGATAGTTGTGAAATTCAGCAGGGCTACGAAGAGGATTGCAATAAAAACCAAATGATTGATTCGGCTGAGCCAAATTATTACGCGCCAGTGACGTTGAACTCTGGTCATCTCTCGCCAATTGGCTACGGAAAGAATCAAACGTGGAACATACAAACACCGGCGCTTGCCATTAGTGATCCAGTGTTGCATCTTTCCATGAAGGGTGACCTTTCGCTGACTATGGAATATGTCACGGTGTATATGAATCAACGCTTCATGGGTGTGTACTTCAAATATCCATCCTCTGATTGTTTAGCAGTAAATCAAGAAATTTCAATTCCGCTGGAAATTTTCAACTCGCTTATTCAATCGGGTGCGGTTGGCACCAGTGATCTTGCGATTGAAATAATTCCTTCTGTAGCTGTGGACCCTAATTTATGTCCCAACGGAACATGGGTAGAAGCAACATTGTCTTATACCTCCGCGTTGACCAAGGACTGCAACGCCAACGGCTTGCTTGATTCCTGTGAAGTGGCGCTCATTCCAAGCCTTGACACTAATAACAACGGCACGTTGGATGAATGTGACGGCCAGGGCTTTCAAGCGCCCTGTGTTGGGGACTTGGACCAAAATCGTTTTGTTGATACTTCCGATGTGAGCATTGTGCTGTTGAACATTGGGAACTTGACTATGCCGGGCGACCCAATGGATTTTGATGCCAACGGAATGATTGACAATGGCGATATTGGCTTTGTTCTTCTGAACACTGGCGAGTGTCCGTGATTCATGCAGCGGTTCAAAACAGCTGCGTCATGGTGTGTGGCATTCATGCCATTGGCGGCAATTCCTTTTAGGAGACGACATATTTCTTTCACAGCACTTATCCAAAAAACCGTTGGCCTTGCCATGGCGTTTGGATTGCTTGTGGCAAGTTCCCTAGTGACGAACGCTGCGCAACCTGTTGAACAAGTGGATTCCACTTGGATACAGCGGATCGGCGATGTGGACCAGAATGGCTTTACTGATAGCGCCGACCTTGGCGTGATGCTGCTGCGTAAACATGAAGGCGTTACGGATGCAGATGTGGCGAGCACTCCACAAAGTAGTTGGACTTCTGTAACTGGTGGGGGAGTTAAAGGGTTGCACGCCAAAAATTACATTGTCACCGATCAAGGAATTGCATTTTCGGTGATTGATGTTTACATCAAGTTTGGTTCAGCGGTTGGAAGTGGAACCAACGGAGAACGCGTAGTGAATTTTTTCGGGCAATCAAGCATTGATGACGCAACATACCGGGTGAATAAAACGGCGAAGTATGTCAACAACTTAGGGTTGGACTTTCAACATAATAATTTAAGTTGGCTGCCTGGCGGATCTACAGGCAACAATACATGGGATTCTTTTTTGACAGTTGGTGCGCGCACTCAAGGCGCCGGCAATAGCGCTAATGTGACTGCGGATTCATATTTTATAAATCCAAATTTCAATGTTGGAAGCATTGTTGGCGGCAGCGGTATGAATGGATTTGTTGGTGCTGGCGTGTATCAAGCTGCGCCAACGGATGCAGGCTTTGAGACCAACGCCAATGCCAACCCAGATCACATGGTGATGATTGGTCGATTTTCGCTCAAGGTCAATGACATTCCAGCATTGGGTGACGCGGCTAAATTAACGGTGTGGTGTGACTTTGTGGGAAAATCTAGCGCGCAAAATGGTGGGACTACTTTATATAGTTTCATTACAGCAGCCAATCTTAAAAGCGACACACAAACGTTGTATGCCACAAGCGGACAAGTTTGGACTTTCAAACCAACGTTTGAAGGGCCGAGCGTGGGGCAAGCGGCTTGGACATTTTCTACTTCCGTAGAGAGCGCGGCCAGTATTGCATCAGTGAGCCCGAGTATGGGATCAACATTGGGCGCAACGGACATCCTGATTTTGGGGACCAACTTCACTGGAGCAACGGGCGTAACGGTGGGCGGTGTTGCGGCAACAAATATGATTGTTGTTTCGCCAACAAAAATTACCGCGACTACATCTGCTGGAATGGCCGGCGCACATGATGTTGTGGTGACTATGCCAAGCGGGCTGGCTGCGGCGACAGACGGGTTTACCCATGTTGTACCGGTAGCCACAAATTTGGCAGCCAGTGACGGTGATCACACGGACAAGATTGCTCTGACTTGGGATCCGTCCAATGGTGCCGAAAGTTACGAAGTATTTCGCGCTATTCAAGGCGAGCCTTTCATCAAAATTGGCGAAACGAATAAATCAACATTCACTTTTGCCGACACCAGTGCGCTCATAGGCGTTCTGTACACCTATAGTGTTTCGACTGTCACCCCCGCGGGTAATAGTGATAAATCTCAAAGCGACACTGGTTGGCGCAATGTCAGCGCGCCGCTAAGTGTTGCGGCAACGGATGGAACTTCTACAAGCGTGGTGCAGGTTTCTTGGAGCGCTGTCACTGGCGCAACGGGCTACGACATTTTCCGCGATGGCGGCGCGACTAAAATTGGTTCTTCAGTTGGCGCCGCCACAACGTATGAAGACGCCACTGCCGTACCTGGGACCAGATACATGTACACAGTCAAATCGGGATTAGTGACAGGCACAAGCGTGGCAAGTTCTGGTGACACTGGCTTCCGCAATGTCAGCGCGCCTCAAAGTGTTGCGGCAACCGACGGAACTTCCACAAGCGTGGTGACAATTTCTTGGAATGCCGTCACAGGCGCGACGAGCTACGACATTTTCCGCGATGGGGGCGCGACTAAAATTGGTTCTTCAGTTGGCGTAGCCACAACCTATGACGACGCCACTGCGGTGCCTGGCACCAGTTATACATACACGGTAAGGGCCCATGGAGCTTTTGGCACAAGCGTGGCAAGTTCTGGCGACACGGGCTTCCGCAATCTCAGCGCGCCACAAAATGTTGTGGCAACGGATGGTGCTTCTACTAGTGAGGTCACCATTTCTTGGAGCGCTGTCCCGGGCGCGGAAAGTTACGGTGTCTACCGCGATGGCGCATGGGTGGCTTGGGTTGGAAATCTCTACTACGTAGACGCCACCGCAGTGCCTGGTACCAGTTACACCTACACGGTCCAAGCTATTACATCTGCCTTCATGATCTTTAGCGCCTTCAGTGCAGGGGACACAGGCTTCACAAATGTCAGTGCACCGCAAAGTTGTGCGGCAACGGACGGAACTTCCACAAGCGTGGTGACAATTTCTTGGAATGCCGTCACAGGCGCGACGAGCTACGACATTTTCCGCGATGGGGGCGCGACTAAAATTGGTTCTTCAGTTGGCGTAGCCACAACCTACGACGACGCCACTGCCGTGCCTGGCACTAGGCACACCTACACGGTGAAGTCCAATGGCGCAGTTGGCACAAGCATGATCAGCGCAAGCATCACTGGCTGGCGAAATCTTTCCGCGCCAACTGCCGTGTTGGGAATTCAGGATCTCACGGATAGAGTCCAACTTTCTTGGAGCGCCGTCACAGGTGCGACTAGCTACGACATTTTTCGCGATGGTGGCGCGACCAAGATTGGCTCATCAGTTGGCGCTGCGACAACCTATGACGACATGACTGCGTCGATCGGTATTTACTACAGATACACCGTGAAGGCTGTTTGCATTTTAGGTAGTAGCGATCTCAGCTCAGAGGTTGTTGCCTGGCGCATTCCTGGTGTGCCACAAAATGTTGTAGCTACAAATGGAACTTCAACCAATAATGTGACAATTTCTTGGAGTGCTGTGCAGGGCGCGGAAAATTACGCGGTCTACCGTGATGGCGAAATAATAGATTTGAATGTATTTGCAACCTTTTACATCGACACCACGGCTGTACCCGGAACTATTTACACATACACGGTCAAAGCTCTTGCCAATGCGTTAACGATCTCTGGCGCAATCAGTGCAGGGGACACGGGCTTTGTTGGTTACTTGATTGATGTTCCAACTGGCGTTGCGGCCACAGATGGAACTTCGACATCGCAGATCATTGTGACTTGGACCGCCACGGCGAATGCGATTGGTTATGAAGTATTGCGCGACGGTGTAAAGATCGCCGACATTGAAAATGGCACATTAACCTCTTATATCGACGCATCGGAAGCCCTTATCCCAGGCGTTTCTTACACATACACCGTGAAAGGTAAGTTCACGGCAGGTACAAGCGTGGCAAGTGCAAGCAACACCGGCTTCCGCAATGTCAGCGTGCCTTTAAGTGTTGCTGCAACGGATGGAACTTCCACAAACGTAGTTACGGTTTCGTGGAGCGCTGTCGCTGGCGCAACTGGCTACGACATTTTCCGCGATGGTAGTGCGACCAAGATTGGTTCTTCAGTTGGTGCAGCGACAACCTATGACGACGTCACCGCAGTGCCTGGCACCAGTTACACGTACACGGTAAAGGCGAATGGTGCCTTTGGTACAAGCGTGGCAAGTGCAAGCAACACTGGCTTCCGCAATGTCAGCGTGCCTTTAAGTGTTGCTGCAACGGATGGAACTTCCACAAGCGTAGTTACGGTTTCGTGGAGCACTGTCGCTGGCGCAACTGGCTACGATATTTTCCGCGATGGTGGTGCGACCAAAATTGGTTCTTCAGTTGGTGCAGCCACAACCTATGACGATATGACTGCGTTGATCGGTGTGAACTACACCTACACAGTAAGAGCCGTTTGCACTTTGGGTAGTAGCGATCTCAGCACAGGCGCTGTTGGCTGGCGTGCTCCGGTTGCGCCGCAAAGTGTTGCGGCAACCGATGGAACTTCCACAAGCGTGGTAACTATTTCTTGGAGCGCCGTCACTGGTGCGACTGGCTATGACATTTTCCGCGATGGCGGCGCAACCAAAATTGGTTCATCTGTTGGCGCAGCCACAACCTATGACGACGCCACCGCGGTGCCTGGCACCAGTTACACGTACACGGTCAAAGCTTTCACCGCAGCAGGGCTTGGGGCAATTAGTTCTAGCAACACTGGCTTCCGCAACGTCAGCGCCCCGCAAAGCGTTGCGGCAACCGACGGAATTTCCATTAGCGTCGTGACAATTTCTTGGAGCGCTGTCACTGGTGCGACTGGTTACGACATTTTCCGCGATGGGGGCGCAACCAAGATTGGTTCTTCGGTTGGCGCAGCCACAACCTATGACGATGCCACCGCAGTGCCTGGCACCAGTTACACGTACACGGTAAAAGCAAATGGTGCCTTTGGTACAAGCGTGGCAAGTGCAAGCGACACTGGCTTCCGCAATGTCAGCGCGCCGCAAAGTGTTGCGGCAACACTGGGGACTTCCACAAGTGTGGTGACAATTTCTTGGAGCGCCGTCACTGGCGCGACTGGCTATGACATTTTCCGCGATGGCGGGGGAACCAAGATTGGTTCTTCGGTTGGCGCAGCCACAACCTATGACGACGCCACCGCAGTGCCTGGAACTAGTTACACGTACACGGTAAGGGCCAATGGCGCCTTTGGTACAAGCGTGGTCAGTGCAAGCAACACAGGCTTCCGCAATGTCAGCGCGCCGCAAAGTATTACGGCAACCGATGGAACTTCTACCAGCGTGGCAACAATTTCTTGGAGCGCTGTCACTGGTGCGACTGGTTACGACATTTTCCGCGATGGGGGCGCAACCAAGATTGGTTCTTCGGTTGGCGCAGCCACAACCTATGACGACGTCACCGCAGTGCCTGGTACCAGTTACACGTACACGGTAAAGGCGAATGGTGCCTTTGGAACAAGCGTGGTTAGTGCAGGCGACACAGGCTGGCGCAAACTTTCTGCGCCAACTGCAGCGACATGCGCTGGGGGTCTCACTGATCGCGTACAACTTTCTTGGATCGCCGTCACAAGCGCGGTTGGATACGACATTTTCCGCGATGGTGGTGCGACCAAAATTGGTTCTTCAGTTGGTGCAGCCACAACCTATGACGATATGACTGCGTTGATCGGTGTGAATTACACCTACACGGTAAGAGCCGTTTGCACTTTGGGTAGTAGCGATCTCAGTACAGGCGCTGTTGGCTGGCGTGCTCCGGTTGCGCCGCAAAGTGTTGCGGCAACCGATGGAACTTCCACAAGCGTGGTAACTATTTCTTGGAGCGCCGTCACTGGCGCGACTGGCTATGACATTTTCCGCGATGGCGGCGCAACCAAAATTGGTTCATCTGTTGGCGCAGCCACAACCTATGACGACGCCACCGCAGTGCCTGGAACCAGTTACACGTACACGGTCAAAGCTCTCACAGTAGCTGGTCTTGGAGCAATCAGTTCTGGCGACAATGGCTGGCGCAAACTTTCCGCACCAACTGCAGTGACATGCGCTCATGGTCTTACTGATCGCGTTCAACTTTCTTGGAGTGCTATCACTGGCGCGACTGGCTATGACATTTTCCGCGATGGCGGGGTGACCAAGATTGGTTCTTCGGTTGGCGCAGCCACAACCTATGACGACATGGCCGCTTTGATCGGTGTGAATTACAACTATACCGTGAGGGCTGTTTGCACTTTAGGTAGTAGCGATCTCAGCGCGGGCGCTGTTGGTTGGCGTGCTCCTATTGCGCCACAAAGTGTTGCGGCCAGCGCTGGAACATCCACAAATAATATTCTTGTGACATGGTCTCCTGTCAGCGGGGCATTAAGTTATAAAATCTTCCGATTCACAGGTACTGAAACCCCAGCGCAAATTGGTTCCATATTTGGCAATGCCTTTGTCAGTTTTGCAGACACGACGGCGAACCCTGGAATGTTCTATTCATATTTCTTAAAGGCTGTCACAAACGCGGGCGAAAGCGTTGCGAGTTCCAATAGCGTTGGGTGGAGAAATATTCCGGCCCCGATGAATGTTGTGGTCTCGCACGGACTTTATACTGATCAAGTTCTCGTAGCTTGGAATGTCACCGCTGGCGCGACGGGGTATAAAGTATTCCGCACAATTGGAGCCGCTGCAGTAACGCAAATTGGCGAAACCTTTGGAAATGCATTCGTTACTTTCTCTGACACCAACGTGATGTCCGGCATCAGTTACACCTATTTCGTCAAGGCAAAGACACTCACTGGCGACAGCCTTGCAAGCGTGAGCGATGTTGGTTTTCTGAAATTGCCAGTGCCATCTATTACAGGCGTAAGTCCAGCTTCAGGTTCTGTGATGGGCGCAACGGCTATCACAATCACTGGCACAAATTTTATCGGTGCGACAGGCGTGACAGTGGGCGGCGCCGCTGCCACCAATGTTGTTGTTGTGAATGCAACTTCGATCACCGCCACAACCCCGACTGGAGCAGTTGGCGCCAAGCCAATCGTTGTGGTCACTCCAAGCGGATCAACCACTCAAACAGTTTCATTCACTTACATCGCTGTTCCAACCATCGCTACAGTTGCGCCAATTACAGGTCCAATTGTTGGCGGCACAAAGATCACCATTACGGGCAATCACTTTATTGCGGGCGCAACAACTGTGAAAGTTGGTGGCGTTGTTGCGACGAGCGTTGTTGCAACGGCAACTTCTATTACTGCAGTCACTCCCGCGGGATTGAATGGCGCGCAAACTATTGAAGTGACAACGTTGGGTGGTACTGGAAAGAAAACAATTGCGTTTACTTATGTAACTCCACTTCCAACTATCACCACAGTCGCTCCGATATCTGGGCCGCTTACTGGCGCAACTGCGTTCACCATTGCTGGAACAAACTTTATTGCGGGGGCAACAACTGTGAAAGTTGGCGGTGCGTTTGCCACTGGCGTTGTCGTTGTGAGTTCAACTTCCATCACGGCGGTCACGCCATCTGGTGTAGTTGGTGCGAAAGACGTCGCGGTGACAACGGTTGGCGGAACAGTTACTAAAACCGGAGCGTTCACATACGTCGCGCTTCCAACCATTGCCACAGTCACGCCGATATCTGGACCGATCACTGGCGCAACTGCGTTCACCATTACTGGAACCAATTTGACAGGCGCAACGGTGAAAGTTGGTGGAGTCGCGGCGACTAGCGTTGTTGCAACGGCGACTTCAATTACAGCGAAGACGCCAGCGGGTTTAGTTGGCGCGAAAGATATTGTTGTGACAACTGCTGGCGGAATGGCGACAAAGACTGGCGCGTTCACTTTTGTCGCGCTTCCAACCATCGCAAGCGTGTCGCCCACATCGGGTCCGCTGACTGCAGGAACATCCATCACCATTACGGGAACGAATTTGACAGGCGCAACTGTGAAAGTTGGCGAAGTTGCTGCGACAAGCGTTGTTGTAACCGCGACTTCTATTACGGCGAAAACGCCAGCGGGAACAGCGGGGGCGAAAGATGTTGTTGTGACAACCACTGGTGGAGTAGCGACAAAGACTGGTGCGTTTACATACATCGCACTTCCAACCATCGCCACAGTTGCTCCCATCAATGGACCAATTGCTGGTGGAACTACTTTCATAATCACAGGCACGAACTTGACAGGCGCAACGGTGAAAGTTGGTGGAGTCGCTGCGACTAGTGTTGTTGCCACGGCGACTGCTATTACAGCGAAGACGCCAGTGGGAATAGCTGGCGCGCAAAGCGTGGCCGTGACAACCGTTGGTGGAACGGCAACAAAGGCTGCTGCGTTCACATACGTCGCTCTTCCAACCATCGCAAGCGTGTCGCCAACATCGGGGCCAATGACTGCAGGAACATCAATCACAATCACAGGCACTAATTTGATGGGCGCAACGGTGACAGTTGGTGGAAATGCGGCGACTAGCGTTGTTGCAACGGCGACATCTATTACAGCGAAGACACCAGCGGGAACAGCGGGCGCGAAAGATATTGTTGTGATAACTGCTGGCGGAATGGCGACAAAGACTGGCGCGTTCACTTTTGTCGCGCTTCCAACCATCGCAAGCGTGTCGCCAACATCGGGTCCGCTGACTGCAGGAACATCCATCACCATTACGGGAACGAATTTGACAGGCGCAACTGTGAAAGTTGGCGAAGTTGCTGCGACAAGCGTTGTTGTAACCGCGACTTCTATTACGGCGAA
>CAIWNO010000440.1 GCA_903914045.1 uncultured bacterium
CAACAACCGCCGTTGTGTCGGCGTATGAACCCGTGTTGGTAGCAACAGTGCCAATACTGCTGTATGGATCGCTGGCTTGCGCGCGCCACACGCTGTAGCCCGTTGCGCCAGCCAGCGGCGTCCATGTCAATTGAACGCGATCAGACAAATTGTTTGTTGCTGCCAAATCCGTCACCGCAATTTCTGGATTTGCTGACGCCGCGAATGTCCACAACGCTTGACCAGCCACCACGCCTTCGAAACCAGGATCAAATGTCCAAACCTTGGCACTGGTTGTGTACTTAGTTTGCGCGTCGCTTTTTACATTGGCGCTGGCAATGGTGTACAAAGTTGTTCCGCCGGTTTGCGCGGTGGACTTGCCTACAAAATCGCACCACATTGTCATTTTTACAGGTCCGCCGCTAGCGACAATGTCCGAACATTTCAGCGTGAAACGACCAAACATGACCATGTGATCTGGGTATGCGCTGGCGTTGGTTTGAAATGCTGCTTCAGTTGGCGCCGCTTGATACACGCCCGCTCCAACAAAACCAGTCGCGCTGCTGCCACCGGTGATCACGCCCACATTGGAATTTGGATTCATGAAATACACGTCGGCAGTGACAGGACCAGTATTGATTTCGCCTTGGACGCGTGAGCCAACTGTTAAGTATGAGTCCCATGTTGTGTTGCCTGTTCCACCAGCCACGCCTGGACCAGGCAGCCAGCTTGTGTTGCTGTGTTGGAATGCAATTGCAGCGTTATTTTCATACTTGGCAATTTTAGTCACACCGTATGTGCTGGCATCTGTCGTGGCTTGACCAAAGAAATTCACCACGCGTTCGCCGTTGCTTCCAACGCCAACCGCGGAATTAAATTTCAGGTAAACGTCCATCACGGAGTAATCAACGCCGCCTTCGGTGACAATATAATTCTTGGCGTACAAGCCTTGCGCGCCGGCCACGGAAGCCACAAGCGAAGATGGTTCATTGCCAGAATCGATTTGTGAGTCAACCGCAATGTCATCGGCGCTGGCGCCCATGTTCAACAGCATCAATCCCAAATCGCCACCGTCAATGGCGCCGCTGCCGTCGGTGTCGGTGACTTGAAGTGTTTGAGCGTTGTTGGAATTTGTTCCCGTGAACACGCGCGCTTGAAATGCGCCGGCGCTACGTTGGGAAGCGGCGGCCATGCTTGATCTAAAAATAGTCTGCGCAATGCTGTTACTGGTTGGAGCCAGCGCGCTGGCGAATGGTTGCGCGGCGCTGGCGGCAAATGAGCTGGCCAGAGTCAGCGTGCAGGTTGTGGAATATTGAATGAAGCGGTGGGTGGATTGATGTGTGGTCATAAATGTATTTTCAAATATATTTTTCAAGTAGGAAATGGAAAGCCAACTCAGTCAAAATGTGCGTCCAAATAGTATGGCACCGGAAATGCCACGAAGCAATTAAAGTATAAGCGAAGAACATAAAAAAATAACAAACTAAAGTAGGAAATTGGGATGGACTTTGGGAAGAGGCAACTGCAGACAGAGTGTCCAAGAGCATGAAAGGGGTGCGTGAAGTTTGTATTAATCCGTACGCAGTTTTATTTCATGTGGACGCAAAATTATTTATTTGGCCCGTGAAATTTTCAAATCGATAGAGCTGTAGTCCCATATTGGCGGCGGTGGTGCGTGGCGACTTCAAGCTAAATGCATGCCAGCATGTGCAACTGGATGGCGTGGCGACTTCAAGGCAAACGCATGCCGGGCATGTGCAGATGGGCGGCGGAAGTGCTGGGACTTCAGGGCAATTGATTCAGAATCATGCCCACATCGGCGGCGTCTAGAACGCCGTTGCCGTCCATGTCGCCAATGCCAAACACTGGATCAAGGCCGATCATGTTTAGCAAGATCGACATGTCGCGTTGCGTAATGGCGCCGTCCAAGTCAAGGTCGCCAGAGCGCAGTTGGCAAATGTCGGCCACGCCGTTGAGATCAAGGTCGATTGCCGCGGGCATGCCCGTAACGCTGTCCGCACTGCTGTCCGCACTGCTGTCCGCAATGAGGTCCGCAATGTTTTCAGTAATGCTGTCCGCAACGCTTTCAGTAACGCTGTCCGCATGCGCGCTTGTTGCATTGGCTTCGCTCATCACCACATTATTGGTGGAGCTGGTTGCCCCGCGCGAGTTGGTGAGTGTGGCAGTAGATATGTCCACGTCCATAGAACTTGCCAAACTGTGTACTGCGCCGTTTGAAGCCGCATCGTTCGCCGCGCCGCTTAGCGCATTGTGAATGGAGCAATCGCTTGCGGCGTCCGCACGCAGCGCCACGGTTTGCAAGTACAACGCAACTCCCATTGGCGCGGCGGTTTCGTCCGCTTGGTTTGAAGCGGTGACGTCATTATCCGTATTGATGGAACCATTGCTGCCCTTGATGCCCGTGCTGCTCTGAGTGGCCACAGCGCCGCCACCATTTGCATCCGCGCCACTTGGCGAGTGTGCATCGCCAGTGAAACCGTTGAAATAGGTGAAGGCGTTTGCTTTAATCAGCATCCCGCCAAATGTCTTTACCGTGCCAGTGATTGCTCCCGCGGCATGCTCAGGCGTGGTGATGCTGAAGGATGTATTGGTGTTGTCAGAAATTGGAATAGAGATGCCTTCCACAAATAGCTCGGCACCGCAAAGGTTTGTTCCAGTGATGGTGACAACCGTACCGCCAC
Source organism: uncultured bacterium (assembly GCA_903914045.1). Taxonomy (GTDB): domain Bacteria; phylum Planctomycetota; class Phycisphaerae; order Phycisphaerales; family SM1A02; genus SYAC01. Next base: position 2,682 of record CAIWNO010000440.1, read on the forward strand.
TGGTGGGACCAGAACTTGGCGAAATGGAAGTAATGGTTGGCGCACTTGCCGTAAAGGCGAATGCATTTGATCTGATCACTGATCCACTTGCGGTCGTGAGTGTGGCGCTGATGGATCCCAACGCATGCGCGGAAGTTGTGATCTTGAATGAGGTCGCGGTGTTGCTTGACACTGGAACCAAATTTCCTTCAACCATCACGCTAGCACCGCTTAGGTTTGTTCCAGTAATAGTGATAACCGTACCGCCACAGGCTGGCCCAGAAGTTGGACTAATGGAAGTAATGGTTGGTACGGCACCAACCACATACGTAAACGCACCCGACTTGGTCGCGGTTCCGCCCGCGGTGGTCACAGCCACGCTCTTGGCGCCCACGGTTCCTGCTGGAGTTGTGGCGGTAATAGAAGTTGCACTGACCACCACAACACTGGTGGCCGAAGCGCCGCCAATTTTCACGCTGGTTGCGCTCGTTAAATTTGTTCCAGTAATGGTGATCGTGGTGCCGCCCGTGGTTGGTCCAGACGTTGGAGTGACGCTACTGATCGTTGGAAGTAGAACGATGTAGGTGAACGCACTTGTCTTGGTGGCGGTTCCACCTGCGGTTGTTACAGCAACACTCTTGGCGCCAGCTGTTCCTGCTGGAGTTCTTGCGGTTACAGAAGTGCTAGACACAACAACAATGTTCGTGGCCGCAATGCCACCAACA
>CAIWNO010000441.1 GCA_903914045.1 uncultured bacterium
CAACGCCACGCATGCAAAGGCCCACGCCGCCAGGAATTTTCCCAGCACCATGTCGCGCGTGGTCAACGGCAGCGTCATTAAAAGTTCAATCGATCCGCTGCGGCGCTCATCGGACCACAAGCGCATACCAAGGGCCGGCATGAAAAACATTCCTAGCCACGGTTGCCATTGAAAGAATGAGCGCAGATCGGCTTGGCCGCGCGTGTACAAGCCCGCCATTTGAAATGACAGCAGCGCGGCGATGGCTACGAACATGACAATGAACACCGCGGCCACGGGTGTGGCGAAATATGCCGCAAATTCCCTGCGAAACACGCTCATGGTGCGGGCGAACGCGCTTGGTGTTGGCGGCGGGCCGAAATTATTTTGTGCCGCGGATGCAACAGCCGGCGCACTATCTTGCTTGCTTGATCGATCACGCGCCTTGCTCATGCTCGCTCCTGGTGCGCGCAAGCGCAAGTAGACAATTGCAAAGTTACGCGCGACAAATACTTTTTCATGCGCGCTCCTTGCTGTTCACCGCGGTCAGCGTTCTGAAAATATGATCAAGGCGATTGTGCGCCACGCCCGCTGGAACGCGTGCGTCAAGTTCTTTGGGAGTGCCATCAAACACCATGCGACCGCGATTAATAATGACGGCGCGCGTGCACACCGCTTCGACTTCCTCAAGAATGTGCGTGGACAAAATAATGGCGCGATCCTTGCCAAGGTCGCGCACAAGTTGGCGCACCTCAAACTTTTGATTGGGGTCAAGACCGTCGGTGGGCTCGTCAAGAATCAGCACTGGAGGATCATGTAGCAACGCCTGCGCAATTCCGGTGCGACGCTTGTAACCCTTGGAAAGTGTTTCAATGCGCTGACCGCGGCACGGTTCCAAATGCACGCGCGCCACGGCAAGGTTCACGCGCCGCGCAACATCGGCGCCGCGGTAACCACGCGCGCGCGCGCTGAACGCTAGAAAATCTTCCACGCGCATTTCGAAATACGCCGGCGCGCCTTCGGGCAAATATCCAAAGTTGCGCTTGGCGCCCAGTGGGTCCGTGGCCAAATCAACGCCCGCAATGTTCACGGTGCCGGCGTCGGGCTGCAAAAAACCAGTGAGCATGCGCATGGTGGTTGATTTGCCAGCGCCGTTTGGCCCAAGGAAACCAAGCACTTCCCCACGCGCCACGCAAAGATCAATTCCGCGCACGGCTTCAAGCGTGCCGAAACTTTTACGTAGTCCAGTGGCTTGAATCAAATTGGCGGGCGTGTCCACCGCTCAACTTTACCATTGTGCCAAGTGTTTGTTGGATTGAAATTTATCTTTGTAGAACTGGAAATCAGTTGTTTCAAAACCCATGTGCGCCTTCATGCTTTCTCGCACAAATTACAAATTGGGTGCAAGTGTAAATTGACCCCGCGAACAATCAACACCTTGAACCTATAAGATTTGCCAATGGATCCTGGCGCGACTCAACGCAACGGCAACACACTTACGCGCCAAGATTTATTCATTGCGCTTCTGTTCGCCGCGCTCACGCTTGTGCTGCGACTGATGTACCTGCTGTACTCGCCAGATTTTGCGTGGCCGCATTCCGTGTTGTACGAAGGCGACGCAACCGTGTGGGCGCAGTGGGCGGCCAAACTAAAACTGGGGCAACCATTTGAATATGACCTTGCCTTTCGCACGCCCGGTGTGGCGTGGATGTTGCATTGGCTTGGCTTCATCGCCACGCCATTCACCAGCGCCAAAATAATCTGGTGCGCAATCAGCGCCGTCACCAGCGGACTTTTATATTTAGTTCTGGCGCGTTGGTTCTCGCGGCGCGCCGGAATAATCGCCGCAACATTATTCGCGCTGTCGTATGGATCATTCGTGTTGGCGACATCGCTGAACAACGAGGCGCCGTACGCGTTGCTAGTTGTTGCCATCATTGGCGTCACGTTGCGTTGGATTGATGAGCCCACGTTCGCATGGTCACTTCTATTGGGCGCGTTGCACGGATGCGCGCTGTTATTACGAGCGGAACATGTATTGCTGCTCGCCTTGTTGTTGATATACGCCGCATTGCGAGCGCGCAAAAACATTGCGGCCATTACGCCAACCGTGAATCAGTCGCAAACATATTCCACGCCAACATTGCGTGCGACGCCACTTTCACGCGTGGCAATACACAGCGCGCTGGTGCTTGCCGCCGCGCTTGCGTTGTGCGCTCCATGGATCAATCGCTCGCATAAAGCCGCGCACACATTCAACACCGACGCACCGCCCATTTTCTTTGCAACGGCGCAACCGCCGTGGACTCCGGCGGCCATCGCATATTTAAATCACTTGCCCGCCTTCGCGCGCGCCGGAAACTTTGCCTTCATGTGCGACTTGAACAAGCGCAGTGGCTTGATGGTTGTTGACGACACCGACGTGCGCGTATTCTTTGAGCGCGAATGGAACTACACGCCGGAACCAATTCAAGAGTGGTCGCTGATTTCGCTGAAGGGTCCACTTGATTTTGCGCTGGCCAATCACGCGCAAGCCGACGGCGGTTTCAGCAACGCAGGATTGGGTGATAGCCACGACAACAACGCTGTCTTTTCACTAGCGCGCCCCAGCCACACGCGCCTGGTGAATCACGGTTATGAAATTGGCCTGGACTACATCCGCGCCAATCCCGCAGCGTGGCTTTCGCTAGTGCGCGAAAAGCTGGCGCGCTTTCAAGATGGCGCCACACTTGGATTGTTCGCCAACGATTGGCCGCACAAAGCGAAGCATGTTCGCCGCCCCGTTGATCTTGCCACGCCCATTCGTGATGATGCGCCTGTTTGGAATTACGCCGTGCTGGCATCGCTTGCTATTGGCGCGTTCTTTGCGTGCCTGCGCCGCGGCGGCGTGATTTTACTTTTA
>CAIWNO010000442.1 GCA_903914045.1 uncultured bacterium
AATTCTTTTTTCGTGATCGTGATCATTTTTAAAGTGTCTCCAAAATTATTTTTCAAGGGAAAAGTAAAACATATTTCCAACGCTCCACAGTATGGTCAAACAAGTGGGTCCGAGTCAAGAGGGAATTTCATCAACCATTTATGTGCGAGTTGTCCCCGCATGTTGTCCACGGATGCGGTGAATAGCGTTTGTAGTGCTTAATCCTGCACGTAAACCTAAAATGTGCAAAGTTGCATTTATTTTCTTGACAACTCCCATTTCGGGTATTTGTTCTGGTTGGTAGTCGCCACCCTTGGCGTACACATGCGGGCGCGCCGCTAAAAGTGTTGCGTCCGCGGTGGCCTCATCAAACCAAGTGACAAAGTCCACGCATTCAAGCGCCTCCACAACTTCAAGTCGTTGCTCCAGCGGAAACACTGGACGATCTTCGCCTTTGAGTTTGCGAACACTGGCGTCGCCGTTGAGCGCCACCACCAAACAATCGCCAAGCGACTTGGCCTCGCGCAAACTTGCCACATGCCCCGCGTGCAAAACATCAAAGCAACCGTTTGTGAAAATAATTTTCTGTCCAGCCGATCGGCGCGCTTCCATTTCCAACGCAAGGTCGGCGCGATTGCGAATTTTGCCCGCCAAATGTCCGGCCTGCAACAAAACCTGCTTGTGAATTTGTGCCAACGGAATTGGCTTGGCTCCAAACACTTCAACTTCAAGTCCTGCCGCAACATTGGCAAGTTGAACGGCCTCAAGCCAAGAAAAACCGTTGCACAATGCGCCAGCGAGCGCCGCCAACACCATGTCGCCAGCGCCAGTCACGTCATACACCTTGCGCGCCAACGTTGGAACATGCACGGGTTGCGCCGCGGGCATTCCAAGAAGCGCGCCGTGGCGATCAAGCGTTAACACAATCGCCTCAAGGTCAAGTTGCGAAATCAGTTGCTCGCTCATTGCGCGCAACACTGGCTCGTCAAAACCAGAATTCGCGCGCAGACCGGTGGCTTGCTCAGCTTCGCTGCGATTTGGCGTGATGGCGGTCGCGCCTTTGTATTTGACGTAGTCGTTGATCGCCGCGGGATCCACCAAAAGTTTTTTATTCGCCGCGCGGCAACGCTTGATTAAGTCGGCGCACAACGCCGGAGTGCACACGCCCTTGGCGTAATCCTCCAAGCACACAATGTCGCAATGAGGTAACGCCTCATCAATAGCCGCCAGCAACCGCGCGGCAATGTCCGCGGAAATTGGCTCGCGACTTTCCATATCAAGACGAAACATTTTCTGCGGATGACGATGTTGCGCCAATCCAATCAAACTTTTTTTCACGGTGGTTGGCCGCGACGTATCCTGCACAAGATGCGTGGAGTCGCAACCGCCAGCCTTCAACAATTCACGAAGCGAATTTGCCTCCGCATCCGCGCCCGTCACGCCAACGCATTGCACCGTTGCGCCCAAAGCCGCCGCGCACAACGCAACATTGCTGGCGCCGCCGGCGGTTTCCTCCAGGTCTTGCGCGCCGCGGCTTAACAACACCGGAACGGGCGCGTCGGGACTCAATCGCTCGGCGGCTCCAAAGAGCGCTTGATCAAGCATGAAATCACCAATCACCAGAACGCGGAATGATTTCCACGCCGCCATTTTCACGACCAAACCTTCGGTTGAGAAACTCATGCCACGCAGTCTAGCGATGACAGCGGCTTTGCCCCACACGCACCGCGCGCGCCAATTGTTCAAGCACCACGCTTTCCCCCTGCAAAAACTCGATCGCCAGACGCGGCCGCACCAACGGCAACTCGCTCTGCACGCCAAGCGGCGCAATCTTCATCCAATCTTTTGGCGTGACAATGACGGCGTCGGCGCCCGCGTCCTGCGCCTGCTGCAACAAGCGCGCCACCTTGGGCGCGTCCCACTGCGCATGATCTGCCAAGCGTGGTACATGCACCACGGCGGCCGTGAGCGATTCGGTTTGCTCAACAATGGCGCGCGGATTTCCAGTGCCCGCCCACACCGCCACGCGCTTACGGCGCAACCATGACACTTCATGCACCGCGCCCGCGTCAATACCTTCAAGGCCAGTCCACGCGTGGCGGCACCATGCAAGCGGCGCTTGCCCATGCAACTTTATTATGTTGTGAGACAACTCATCATCCACTTTCAATGCGCGCGTCACAATCACGCCGCTTGCGCGCCGCAACGACGACGCCGGCTCACGCAACCAGCCAAGCGGAAGAAGTCCATCATCAAGCGCGGGCCGTGTGGCGTCGATCAACACCAAATCACAATCGCGCCGCAATTGCACATGTTGAAATCCATCATCAAGAACAACCACGTCGCACATGGAATTATTCACGCGCGCCGCGGCGATGCGTTGCGCGCGATCCGCGCCAACCGCCAACACAATGCCTGGCAACGCCGCGCGATGCTCCAACACTTCGTCGGCTTTTTCGCCGCCTTTATGCCCGCGCAACGCGATCATGGGCGTATGCCCGCTTGCCTGCAACACGCGCGCAATCCACTGCGTCACAGGAGTTTTTCCAGTTCCACCAGCGGTGATATTTCCGACGCTGATCACTGGCAATCCGCAATCCATAGCAAGGCGACGCCGCATGCGATTGGCGCGCGCGCGGATGACCGCGCCGTAGCCAACGCTTGCGGCGGCCGCGACAGGGTGCATCCACATTGGCAACGGTCCACTCATTGACATTCATTCTCAATTTGCAAAATATATTCCTTCACTTTGCGCCATGGAAGTCCGGCCACCGTATCCGCATCACCTTGGCAATGTAGTCGCCAGCCATCGGCCAACCGCTCATTCATGTCGTACCCACCGGCGCGCCCTTGCCACAAATCGCTCTCAATATATTTGTTCAACTTTTCAATTTCAACCGCCTCCATGGTCACCTGCGCTTGATCAAAGAACATCCACTGCCGTTGATCACACAGAATGCACACGCCAGTCACCACTTGATGCGCGCCACGAAACGCCAACTGCAACATGGATGCGGCCTCATGCCTATTTCGCGGCTTGCCCACGGCGTGACCGTTCATTTCACAAATCGTGTCGGCCGCTAAAATCAATTTGCCATGGCAGCGCGGCGCGAACGTGTCCATCACTGACCGCGCCTTGCATTGTGCAATCCGCATCGCGTTCTGCTCAAGCACGCCCTGCGGCGCCTCGGCGGCATCATCAAAAGGCGCCTCAATTGCCTCAAAATCAACGCCTTCACGACGCAGAATCCGCATTCGGTTGGCTGATCGACTTGCCAGCACCAAAGATCTCATGAATATGCATCCCAAATCATGGTTGGAACGGATGGTAGTAAACTTTAAGCCTATTTCCCTTATTGAATAGATGACAAATGTCTGAAATACCCAATGTCGATTCTTCTGTGTCACATTTCAAGGAACCATCTGTATATAGTTCTCCAATCGCTGTAGAACGAATCGTGACCGACCCAACTCCAAAATCAAATATTCCAGATCCAGCGGGTCTTCACAACGCGCCAAGTGGAACCAGCTTGCCAAGTGGCACTGGCTCTCCTGCAGACAGCTCAGCTGGTCGATCGAGTGGCGACACCATTGTGGGTCGAGTGGTTGTGGAACGGGGACTTGCAACAACTGATGAAGTTGAAAAGTGCCGCGAACTTCTGAAACGCCTTCCTCCTGGCAGCCGTCTGAGCGACATCTTGATTCAAAAAGAAGTCATCACTCGCCGCCAATTTGCGCGCGTGCAACGCGAGTTGGAAAGCACGCGCCCACAAGCGGCTATTCCTGGATATCAACTGAAGCAAAAATTAGGCGCTGGCGCCATGGCCGAAGTGTTTCTGGCAAAGCAACTTTCACTTGATCGATTGGTGGCGATCAAAATTCTTCCGCAGAAATTTTGTAGCGATCCAAAGTTCATCGAGCGCTTTTATAAGGAAGGCAAAGCCGCGGCCAGATTGAACGATCAAAATATCGTTGGAGCGCTGGATGTTGGCCAAGCCGGTGAGCGGCATTATTTTGTCATGGAGTATGTCGACGGCGAAACCGTTCACGACCGCATTTTGCGCAAGCGTCGCATCGGTGAAAAAGAGTCCGTGGAAATTGTGATACAGGTGGCCAAGGCGCTCAAGCATGCGCATGAAATGGGTTTTATCCATCGCGATGTCAAGCCCAAGAACATCATGATCAACAAATCAGAAGTGGTGAAGTTGGCGGATCTTGGTTTGGCCCGCGCACTGAGCGATCGTGAAGCGGCCGAAGCCGAGGCCGGCAAAGCCTTTGGAACGCCGTATTACATTAGTCCTGAGCAAGCCCGCGGCACGGTGAACATAGGCGCAACCGCTGATATTTACGGTCTTGGAGCGACTTTTTACCACATGGTCACGGGGCATGTTCCATTTGAAGGCAAGACTTCCACCGAGGTCATGCAGCGACATCTTCGCGATCCACTTGTTCCACCCGACCACGTTGTGGCGGAACTTTCATCTGGTGTTGCATTGATCATTGAAATGATGATGGCCAAAGATCCACGCGATCGCTATCAAAGCGCCGCGCAACTTCTTGAGGATCTCGAGGCCTCGCACGATGGCCACGATCCAATTCACGCTCGACCATCGCATTCATTGGTCTCATCCCTGGCAAAAACTTCCTCCGAAAGTTCCGCCACAACAAACTCCGTGCGCCGACTTGAGGTAAGCGGCGGCGGCGTTCCATGGAAGATCATCGTAGTAGGCGCGCTGCTCTTGGTCAGCCTGCTTGTGAATTTGGCTCTGTTCTTGCGCCACTAAAATTATTTCAGACCACACTTCGGGGACTATTTCAAACCACATCCGTGGAGGGCTTTGATTTATTTTATTTTATTCCATAATTTCAGCGAGCAACTCAACCTCAACACTTGCGCCAAGCGGCAGCGCTATATTTCCGACCGCCGCGCGCGCATGACGTCCAGCTTCGCCAAAAATTTGCTGTAAAAATTCACTTGCGCCGTTGGCTACTTTTGGCTGCTCTGTGAAACCAACATCGCTGCAGACAAATACTCCAACTCGAATAATTTTACGAATGCGATCAAGTCCGCCAGCCGCATCGGCCAACACCGCTAATCCATTTAAAGCCGCTTGCCGCGCCGCGGCTGTTGCGGCCTCTATGGAAGTAGTTGTGGGAACTGAACCTGTGGCAATCAACTTTCCATCCTGAAATGGAAGTTGTCCGCTGACAAAGATTAAATTTCCAGTGCGCACAAAGGGCACATAGGCAGCCACTGGCTTTGGAGCCGGCGGCAAGGTAAGTCCAAGAACTTTCAAACGATTGGTGGGAGATTCATTCATTTTGGCATATTGGCGGAACCAAGGGGGTTTCGTCAACGAACGGAACCCTGTCAAGATCTTAATTTCTTCTTGACCATTTCGATTGGTTTGGTAGTTTGGACACTGTCTGCCTCGTGCACATACCCGCGTTCGGAAATTTCCGAAAGCAAATTGCACTCATTTGGTTGGGAAACCAACCGTTCATCGGCTCGAGGCAGCCGACATCCTGAGTGGAAAGGCAACGCCAAAGTCTTTTTTGGGAGTCATATTCATGACTGCCATTGAAAGATCACTGAACAGTTCTGATATTTCAGACTGGTCAACAGCGTGTTGCCAAATTCCTGAAACGACTTTTTCTATTGAATTTCTCTTTCAAAAGAGTTCATTCAATAGCGCTTCTGTGAAACTCTTCACAGAAATAGGTTGCCAGCGTAGGCGCCTTCTGTGAAGCGGTATTGATCATGGCACTTGGTTTGATCTTGGATACACCCCTTTGGAGATTTACCCCATGCGTAAGAATCGTGGCTTCACCCTCATCGAACTCTTAGTCGTTATTTCAATCATTGCTCTTCTGATTGGTCTTCTGTTGCCCGCCCTTTCAAAGGCGCAACAGAACGCCCGAGAAACCAAGGATCGAGCTCAAATTAAGCAAGTCCATTCGGCCATGCTTATTTCTGCCAATAGTGATAAGAGCGGATCATTGCCAGTTCCAGGGAAAGTGGATCGTTCCAATATTGGACGCGATCAAGGCCAAGGCGTTGGACCGGAGGCTTACGGCTCCAACAATACTCGGTGCCTGTATTCGCTCATGATTGCCCGAGAATATTTCAACCCCGATCTTGTCTATGGACCTACCGAAGTCAATCCACTTGTGGTTGAAATGGGCAAGGGTGGAACCCGCTCATACGATTTCACTTTGTATAACCCCGCTAAGGATGTGTATTGGGATTACGCGTTTGGCGACAGGGTGAGTTCCAGGACAATGCCCGC
>CAIWNO010000443.1 GCA_903914045.1 uncultured bacterium
AACGATCATCTTGACCGTGTCGGCCATCACCATTGAAGTGGCCGCGGTGGCCGCCATGATGCTTCCACTGCAAGAGGACAATTCCGTGGCGCGCGACACCATGTTCGCCGTGCTCATGCTTATCTTTAATCTTCTCATTGGTCTTGCGATTCTGCTTGGAGGTCTGCGCAAGCGCTCGCAAGAATTCAATCCAGGCTCATCATCGAATTATTTGTCATTCATTATTGCGTTGGGGACCATCGCACTGATTCTTCCCACATTCACGCATTCCGAACAAGACGGTTGGATGTCGGACTCCATGGAGATTTATGTCGGCATCACCTGTCTTGTAATTTATATTTTGTTTTTGATTTCGCAAACATCCGCCTCCCGTGAATTCTTTGAGCACAAGTCAACCGATAAGGAAAAAATACACGCGCATGCCGTGCATCATTCAATCCCGATCACCATCACGCTGTTGGTGATTTCGCTTGGCGCAGTGGTCATGCTGGCCGAAAGTGTGGGTGCAAGAGTCACAGTGCTTTTTCAAACATGGAATCTGCCCGCGCCACTCAGCGGCATCTTTATTGCAGCATTGGTGCTGGCTCCAGAGGGACTGGCCGCACTACGCGCCTCGCGTGAAGACGACATGCAACGCTCCATCAATGTGCTGCTGGGCAGCGCATTGGCAACAATTGGTCTAACTGTTCCCGCGGTGATTGTGATGCGCTATGTCACGGGCGTAAGCCCCGAACTGGGACTTGAGCCGCCGTATATTGCACTTTTTGTGCTGACATTCGCGGTGTCGATTGTCAACCTTATGCGCGGTCGTGTGAACATGATGCAAGGCGTTGTGCATCTGTTGATTTTTGCCACATGGATCATGGTGATCTTTGACGAAGCGTCTGTGATGCAGAACGCTCAACCTTGAAATCCAAGTGGTTCATACAGCCTAAAAATAGTTGAGAATGCATTTACATTTGTGATTGCAAAATGACAGTTTCACAAGAATGAATTTTACTGCTCTGGAAAATTGCCAAATGTTTCTAACTCATATTGGTGTTGTAGATATAAATCATTCAATTTGAAAATTAAAAATGACAACGCCCCCTGGATCAAAAATAGAGCAACTGCTTTCCCGATCCAAATTTTTTTTAATTGCCTGGTGCATGATTGCTGCATTCGGAGCCTATTTCTGCATGTACGCATTTCGAAAACCATTTAGCGCGGGAACGTACAGCGAATATAAACTTTGGGGAATCGACTACAAGGCGATTTTAATTATTACGCAGGTATTTGGATACATGCTGTCCAAATTCGTTGGAATCAAAGTCATATCTGAATTAAAAGCTGCCAGCAGAAGAAATTTGATTATTTTACTTATTGTCATTGCAGAGGCGGCCTTATTGTGTTTTGGACTGGTTCCATACCCCTACAATTTTATTTTTCTGTTTTTCAATGGTCTGCCATTGGGAATGGTTTGGGGAGTTGTATTTAGTTACCTAGAAGGACGCAGGTCTACCGAAGTACTGGGAACGGGTTTAAGTATCAGTATTATTATTTCATCCGGCGTTCTCAAATCATTTTATTTTTATTTACATGACTGGATACCTGCTCTTTCTGAATTTTGGCTTCCCCCCGTCATAGGGCTTATTTTCTTTCCACTGTTTTTGTTTTTTGTTTGGATGCTGTCAGTCATACCCGCACCTACTCCAGAAGATATTGCGTCAAGGTCAGCTCGGACTCCAATGACCAACGAAGATAAAAGAAATGTGCTTCGTAAATATGGCTTGGGGCTACTTGGATTTATAATTATCTATGCATTGCTAGCCACAATGCGTGATTTTAGAGATAATTTTTCTGTTGAAATATGGAAAGAAATTGAAGCCAACTGGAACAAAGACGTATTCGCCCAAACTGAAATTATCACCGGGGCAATTGTATTAATTGCCCTAGCGAGCTTGTCACTCATTCAAAGTAATACAAAGGGATTTTTTGTTACCGCTGGTCTTATCGGGTTTGGACTTTTGCTGGGAGCATTGTCCACGTTGATGTTTCAATTGCAGGTTCTTTCCGCATTCTGGTGGATGCTGTTATTAGGAATGGGATTGTTCCTGTCATACATCCCCATGCAGGTTGCTTTGTTTGAAAGAACCATCGCATTGTTTAAAATAAAAGCGAACGCAGGCTTTTTTGTTTACCTCTGTGATGCGACGGGTTATCTTGGAAGTGTGGGATTAACCTTGTACACAGAGTTTTTTATGAGCGGGTTTCACTGGAGTAAAGTGCTGATTTATTTTTCATATGCACAATCAACAGTTTCTTTAGGCATACTTTCTTTGACTGTCATCTTCTTTTATCGAAGAAATAGCCAAGGCACTGTTGCAAGGAAGGCGCTTCAATGATTTCACAAATCTCTTGGATTTTCTTTATTTGTGACGAAGCATCGACTCATTCAAAATGAGTTCCATAAATTTATTCCATATTGCTTAGGCAAGAATTGAGCAGGTCAATGTGATGATGATGGCGGCGCACATGTTCAAGACAAATCCAACTCGCATCATTTGCTTTAGTGGCACGCGGCCTGTTGCAAACACCAACGCGCTTGGCGGCGTGCCGACTGGCAACATGAATGCGTAACTTGCGGCAAGCGCGGTTGCGACCACCAATCGTTCAGTGGGTATTCCAAGTCCAGGCGCCATTGCGCCAACGATTGGAACAGCTGTGGCCACAAGCGCGGTGTTGGAGGCAATTTCGCTGGCAAAAATGAGCGAAATCACAATGATGAACAACAAGATTGGAGCGGGCACCACTGAGAGCCCAGTGAATGATTGCGCCACCGCGTTTGAAAGACCAGTGCGCTGCATGGCATCGGCAAGACAAAGGCCACCGCCAAACAAAACGAAAATTCCCCATGGCAGATGCGCCGTTTGAGACCACGGAACAATGGCGTCATTGGAGCCCTTCTTTTCTGGAATGATGAACAGCAGTAACGCCGCGGTGATGGCGATCATTCCATCGCGCAACTTCACTTCGGGCAACCATAATTTAATGAAGGGCGAACCAATCCACGCAATAATGGCCGCGACAAAAATCACAATGGTCATCTTCGCGGCGCGCGTCATGGGTCCGTGATTCATGGGAAGCGTGATAGATGACGAGGCGAGACCCTTCGTAGGGAACATGAGAGTAAAAACAATGTACGTAGCTGCCATCATGACCAGCGCGGTGGGTGCGCCGATCATGGACCAACTTAAAAAATCCATCTTGCTTCCATTGGCGCGCAACCACTCAGCGGCGATGGGATTGGGTGGACTACCAAGCAGTGTCATCACTCCGCCGATGCTTGCGCCATATGCAACAGCTAGAAATACGGCGCGCTCAAAATTATGAAAGGCACGTGTGTGCTGTGGTTTTTCAATTGAAACACGGGCAAAACAGGCCACTGCCGCGCTTGCCAACGGCAACATGATGGCCGCAGAAGCCATGTTGGAAACCCATGCGCTTAACAGCGAAGTGGTGATAAGAAATCCCGCGACAATTCGCGAAGGTGAATGACCGACATGCCTCAACACAAACGCAATGAAGCGCTGGCCAAGTCCGTGCCGCTCAATAGCGAATCCAATTGTGCAACCGCCGGCAAAAAGAAAAATAACATCGTTGGCGTAGGGCGACAATATTTCCTGCGTGGAGCCAATGTTGAAAATAGTCAGGACAATCACCGGTAGTAATCCGGTGATGGCAAGATCGACCACTTGAGTCGCCCACCATATGGCCATCCACACCAGAAGACCCGTGACGATTGCGCCAGGTCTGCTCATGTCGCTCACGCCGATTATGGATTGATCAAAAGTGAGCCAGGCGAGTATTCCAAAAAGTGGGCCAGCCACAAGCGCAATTCGATTCATGTGCGCAAGGCTAACGGCTTGCGATGCAGAGTGATTTAAAAATAGAATTTCAATTTTTTACGGCGCATGCCATTGGAAAATTTCATAATTGAAAAGATGCGCGTGTGCCCAGCAACCAGCGTCGTCAGGAGCGCGGCTTCACTTCTAGGCGCCGCGAACGCAACATCCACACTTCGAAAAAGTAGGTGCAAAACGGTGGCAAAGCCGCGAA
>CAIWNO010000444.1 GCA_903914045.1 uncultured bacterium
CGCCGTGAATCCCAGGCGGACATTTTGACTATCGGCCAGTATTTACAGCCAACACGAAATCATCTTCCAATTGATCGCTGGGTGCGCCCAGAACAATTTATTGAATTTAAAAAACAAGCGATTGACCGCGGATTTAGGATTTGTGAAAGCGGTCCATTGGTTCGAAGCAGTTACCGCGCCGACGAACAAGCCGCCTTAATCGCTGATCTTTAAAATAATCAGTATGTTGATGGTTGTGGATTAGCCAATTTTTACGCGCCGAATTCCATCACAAAAAATTTCCAACACACATCAAACTGTAGGCGGCAGCATTCTTCCAATGACCACTGGTTTCATTGGAAATTCAACCAAGCATTGACGCAAATCCTGCAGTGTTACATTTTCAATGCGTTGCATTTCTTCTTCAATTGGAATTGGTGCAAGTCCATAGACCCACTGTGAACCAAGCCTGTGCATTCGACCTGAGGGTCTTTCGCTGGCCAAGGCAATTCCTGTGGCTATGCGCGCCCGCGCCCTGTCCAACTCCTCTTGTTGCAGTGTTTGACTTAATTGCGCCATCTCAGCTTGCAACCTTTTTTCAACTTCCGCCACATTTTTATTTTCGCACGCGGCAAAAATTAAATACTCACCAAGTCCATCGCGCCCTTCAAATGAACACGATGCTTCTTCGGCCAAACCCGTCTCAACAAGACTCCAATAAAATTTGCTGCCCTCGCGGTCACCAATTATCTGGCTAATCAAACTACTTGCGTATCTGCGCACGTCGTTCAGTGCAGGCGCTGGCATCATCATGCCTATATATGCGCGATTTGTATTAGGCATGGTTTGCGTGAATTCGTTTGTAACTGGCGTGAATGGCGTGTTGGCGCGGCCGGGTTTCCCGCGTGGCCATTCACCACAGAGTCGCTGCGCCTCACCCACCACTTTGTCAAAATCAATGGGTCCCGCCACCGCCAACACCATGTTGTCCGCCGCATATCGGTTGGAAAAATATTTGGACATTTCGTCCTTTGGTAGCAAGCCAACCGTTTGCTTCGTGCCCAACACCCTGTGTGAAAGTGGATGACCTTTGTAATACGTTTCCATCATGCGTTCATACAAACCCATGAATGGGTTGTCTTCGTACATGGCTATTTCCTCCAAAATAACTCCACGCTCCTCCTCAAAATCCTCCGTGCGCAGAGCGGGTCGCAAAATGTCAGACAAAATTTCCATGGCGGAGTAAATATGTTCGGGCAAAACGTGCGCGTGAAACGCCGTCATCTCTCCACTGGTAAACGCGTTGTGGCTTGCGCCAATAGCATCAAAATCATTGTTCACATCCAGGGCGGTTCTTTGCTGCGATCCCTTGAACATCATGTGTTCCAAGAAGTGACTCACGCCCATGATGTTGCTTGATTCATCTCGTGCGCCAGTGCGCACAAAAAATCCAGCCGCTGCCGTGTGGGTTGACTGATCCATTTCTCCAACAACCACAAGCCCATTTGAAAGACGCGCTTCTTTATATTGAAAAGTCATGGTGCGATTCTAGTTCGTACTCGCCATTTCCCCGTTATCGGATGGAAATTTTTCTGATAAAACAAAGAATGTGGCTAAAACACCTATGTTTTTCGCCGGATTCATAAATGAATGTGATGTTGATGTGTGGATTTTAAGCCAACCCCATATACACAAAAAGCAACGCAGTCCATTAGTGATTCCGTTGCTTTTGAAAATCGTCGCAAC
>CAIWNO010000445.1 GCA_903914045.1 uncultured bacterium
GGTTTCAGTGGGATTGTCAGCGGGCTTGTCTTTCGCGGTCGGATCTTTTTTTGTCTGCGGTTTTTCAGAAGCGGCGACACCAATCACAACCAAGTCATTTAGATTTGCTTTTTGCAACTTGGTCAAATTGGGAATGGTCTTAAGACATGGTCCGCACCACGTCGCCCAGAACTCAACCACATACACCTTGTCAGGATCAAAGGCCTTTACTTCCTCGCCCTTGACCCAAGTCTCCGCGGTGAGCGCGGGCGCTTGCGAGTTTGCAATTAAAACAGTGTTAGTGGTCGGTGGTTGCTTGACATCATCCGCGGCAAGCATGGTGAAAGAACTCAAGAACGAAATGAAAATTGCGATTGACATTGGAGTCTCCTAGATTTGAATCGTAGCAGTGCGCGTGCTTTGACAAAAGTGGGTCGTAGCAGATGCAAATTGCTACTTTTGCGCTGCATTCACCAGTTTTTCAATGATGCCAAGTCCAAGTTTCTGATCCTGGGTTCGCTCTGGATGCCATTGCACGCCAACATAAAATGATCGGTTGGCAAGGCGAATGGCCTCCAACACTCCGTCGTCGCTTAGAGCGAGCGTTTCAAATGGACCAGCGCTTGCAAGCGCTTGATGATGACTGCTGGTGACTTGACCAGAACCAATGGAGCCAGTGATGGAGTGAATTTTATTTCCCACATGTCGATCGCCGTTGGGAATCACGTCGTGCAAATGTTGAATCAGCGGACAGCCATTGTGCACGCCCATGAGTTGCATGCCCAGGCAAATTCCAAGTACGGGAAGAGTGGGGCGCTGATCAAGCGCGCGCAAAAGCGTGAACTCGCCGCGTTGGCGAAGGGGCGGCATGAGATCCGCTTTGGCGTGCAGTGCTTGGCCAAAGTCGCGCATATCAATGTCGTCGCCACCCGTGAGCAACACGCCGTCAAGCGCGTCAAGCGCGTCGGCCGCCAATTCTGGAATGTGCGGAATTAAAAATGGGACGCCGCCGGCTTCTTTCACGCTGTTGACATACGCGCTGTGCACAATGAAAAAAGTTTTTCCATTTTCTTCTTTCACGTTGCAGGAAATTCCTATGATTGGCCGCGCCACTGCAGCAGTTTACGCAGTTGGCGTGGGGGTGTATCTACGCATAATGTGGCGTTTTTTCAGACGCGCTTACACGGAAGGCTTGTGCGCGCCATGTGGCTTAAATGGATGCGGCATGGAGCGCAGTCTTGTGGCCGCAATGAACGCGCCCGCCAAGGTGGCGGTGCAAATCCACCAACCTATGGCCACGCTGTTAGCCAACACTTCGCGCTCAATGATTTGCAGTGGCGCGTTGGCGGCAAGTTCGTCAATGGCTACACGATTTCCCTTGGACGCTTGTTGCAACAATTCGCGCGCTGGCGCGCGTTGCTCTTGCGGCAGCGTTTGTTCAACGCGTTTCTCAATGGCGGACTCATGTGACAACAGAATGGCGGAGCCAACAACGGCCACGCCAAGTGATCCACCAATTTGTCGCAGTGTTTGCACAAGGCCGCTCACTTGTCCACGTTGCGCCGGCGCCACGCGGCTCATGGAATCCGTATTCACCGGGCTCATGACAAAACCAATTCCAGTTCCAAGCACAAACATGCCCGTGGCCAGCAGTGGATAATTGGCAAGTGAGGCGGCCGTGGCTTGCACCGCCATGCCAATAACGCACAAAAACGTGCCAATTAACGCTGGTTTTCGCACGCCCACGCGGTCGTACAAGCGCCCCGCGAAATGAATCACAATAATGATTGGCGCCAACATGGGCAGCAGGCTGGCGCCAGCTTTCAGTGGATCAAACAGCAAAACATTTTGCGCGTAAATGCTTCCGTAAATCACCAAGCCAGTCATGGCGAATTGCGTGGCGAACAAAATGGCCGCGTCAATGGCAATTGCCGGGTCGGCGAACAAGTTCACCGCCAACAACGGTGATGGATGTTTTCTTTCCCACCACACAAAGAGTGGAAGAAGAATGACGCCCGCAAGAAGTGCGCCGACGATCGCCGGATTGCTCCAGCCAAACTCGCTGCCCTGCATGAGGCCCCACACAAAAAGTGGAAGGCTGGTCAGAAGAAGAATTGCGCCAACAAAATCATTTCCGCGTTTGGGCGCGCGCACATCAACTGGGCGCGCGATGAATGTAAGCGCAATGGATGCAAGCGCGATTGGAATGTTCAGCCAAAAGTTCCAGCGCCAGTTGGCGTACTGCGTGATGGCGCCGCCAATGACCGGACCCGCCGCTAGAAACAGCATGGGAATGCCGGCATACACAGCCATGGCTTTGCCGCGCTCGCCGGGCGCGAAACTGTTCACAACCAAACTTGCGCTGGCGGGTTGCATGATGGCCGCGCCAAGACCTTGCAACACGCGCGCCGCGACAAGTTGCGCGCCGCTGTCGGCCAGTCCGCACCACACACTTGCCAATGCGAACAAGATCACGCCCACAAGGAAAACTGGAACGCGGCCAAACGCGTCGGCGGCCCGGCCACCCACCGCGACAAAGCTGGCCAGCACCAACACATACGCGTTAATGACCCATTGCAATTGAAGCGGAGTGATGGCGAGATCATTTTGAATGGCGGGCAATGCAACGCCCACTACCGTTGTGTCTAGAAGAATCATGCACAAACTTCCGGTCATAGCGAATAGCGTCAGCCACTTGCGCGGGTTGATTGGATGTGCGTGTGCGTGCGTGGTCATGAAATAGTTGCACGCTCTTTCATGGCGTGTTGAAATAGTTCATGCAATAACACAACTGCGGTGGCGAATTTGTTTTGCGTGCGCATGTTCATGAATGAGTTGGCCTTGGCGCGTTCACGCTGAAGTTTCCACTTTGCGAAAGGAACGCGCGCGGATTGTCAAAGCTGATCTTGTGAATGTCCGCTGCCGTGTGGCCGCGCGCGCGCATGGTCACGACAGCTTTTGGAACCGCAAGCGGATCGCTGTGCCCCCAATCGCCGGCGGAATTGATCCAAATACGCTCAGTTCCGTGCATTTCCATAATGTCGACGGCGCGCGCGGCGGTGCATTTTGTGTCTGGATACAGCGTCATGCCCGCCCACATTCCGCGCTCAAGCACCATGCGCACGGTGTGCTCCTCAACATGGTCAACCAAAATGCGCGCGGGATTTATTTTTCCGTGCGCGGCGATCGCGTCCAAGATCAGTCGCGTGCCCTTGAGTTTGTCCTCCAAGTGCGGCGTGTGGATGAGCACGAGTGAATTGTGTCGCGCGGCAATTTCCAAATGCTCCTCGAACACGGCCAGCTCCGTTTTGCTGTTGCGGTTCAAACCAATCTCGCCAACGCCAAGCACATTGGGTCGCGACAAAAAATCCGGAATCATGCTCATCACTTCGCGCGCAAAGCCGTGGTCCTCGGCCTCTTTGGGATTGATGCAAATCCATGCGTGGTGCGCAATGCCGTATGCGGCGGCGCGGCGTGGTTCGCTTTCAGTGAGCTGGCGGAAATAATCATGAAAGCCAGCGGCGCTGCTGCGATCAAAGCCCGCCCAAAATGCGGGCTCGGTCACGGCCACGCAACCCGCGGCAGCCATGCGCGCGTAGTCGTCGGTGGTGCGGCTGACCATGTGAATGTGTGGATCTATATACATATGGTTTGCGTGGCTGTCTGACAGTGGTTTGCGAATGTGATGTGTTTGAAAGAGTGAATGTGTGATGTTCTTTGAGTCAATTTGCGTCGCGTAGAAATTCTCATGCCTTGTGTTGTGGGTGGGCTCCACGCGCGGCTTTGCCATCGGCGTGCGACACGGGCTCGGTGGTTGGATCACTCCAAGATTTCAGAATACGCTCGACGCGAGTGGGCGAAGCATCAAGCGCAATTGAAAGCGCGGCTCGAATGGCTTCAACGCGAAAGTCTGTCGGGGCATCGGTGCCAGGCGCGCGATCAAGTCGATCAAGAAACGCGGCGATATCAAGAACTTTGGCGCGCGCATCAATGAATCCAAGATCGATCAATGTCGTGCGATCAAGTGGCGGCTTACCTGCGGGCGTGTTCATGCGTCAAGTGTATTGCAAGCAATCACATTCATGACGGAATATTTATGGATGCATACAGGTTTTGCCGCAGTCATTTCAGATGCCTGTGGAGACCGCGAGTGTGCGAAGCATTGAGATTGCTTTGCGAAAGTCGTCGGCGCTGATGCGCGTGACTTCATGGGATGTGCCAATGGCGGTGAGTAGCGGAATAGCGAAATTACCGCCTAAATGCTGGCGAAATTGCTCTAGACCGTGGAAAATTTCTTGAGTTGATTCAAGCAATGAATGCCACACAGGAAGTTGCAGCGATTGCAGCAGCCGAATAATTCGCGCAGCCACCGACTGATCAAGCAAATTCAATTCAACGGCTAGGCACGCGTCAAGCGCTATGCCAATACTGACGGCTTGGCCATGCGGCACGGCAAAAGAACTGAGCGCTTCCAAGCGATGCGCGCTCCAATGTCCATGATCAAGTGGGCGCGTGGAGCCAACTTCAAATGGATCGCCACTATTTACAATATGTTCGCGATGTAGCCACGCGCTGCGTTGCAGAATGGGAGCGGCGACTTTCATGTCGCGCGAAACAATATGTGTGGCGCAAGTTTCAAGTTGCTCAAACAGCGGCGCGTCTTTGAGCAGCGCAATCTTTACCGCTTCGCTGAATCCGCCCAACCAATGTTGCAAAGGAAGCGTTGACAGAAATTGTTCGTCGCACAAAACCGCCCACGGTGTGGCGAAGCAACCCAGCGCGTTTTTGTGGCCAAACATATTCACGCCGCATTTCACGCCCATTGCCGAGTCATCTTGCGCAAGCGTGGTGGTTGGAACGCGAATCATGCGCACGCCGCGGTGGGCAATGGCCGCGCCAAACCCAACCGCGTCAAGCACCGCGCCGCCGCCAATGGCAATCACGGCGCCGTGGCGACTCACGCCGTGATCAAAACATATTTTGGCCACATGCTGTGCAAACTGCAATCCGTCTTTGCACGCTTCTCCACCAGGAATAATTTCGACATGCGACAAGACAGGATTGCAAGTTTGAACCGAATCCGCACCGTGATGCAAAGAATTATTTGTTGGCGCATGCGCGGTTGTTGTTGCGATTGCCATAGGCGTCTGTTGCAACGCCGCAAATGCGTCCATGAGTTCACTTGAAAGTTTTGGCCAACATTGCGCCACACCAGAATCAATAAAGGCCACGCAATGGCTATGCACTTGCGCAAGCGCCGCCGCGAACGCCAAATTGCCAGGGGCCAGCACGCGATCACTCCACCACACGCGGTGCTGCAACTGCGCGGAGCATGCGGTTGACCACGCCGTGTGTGGCCAATTCATTTGCGCATTCTTAGGGTGTTGAGTTGCGGGCGTTGGAGACTTCATTACTTGTAAGAGTAGGTATGAAATTGACAGTGAAACGCCCCGAAATATTGATTTATAAATATTGTATAAAGGCGATTCGCAAAGCCAACAATGTGTTGAAAAACACGGACAATGTGGAA
>CAIWNO010000446.1 GCA_903914045.1 uncultured bacterium
ATCCGGCCAGCACATGCAGTGCGTGCAGACCCGTGAGAATATAAAAACTCCACGCATACAGTGAATCGCCAAAGTGAATATTTTGCCTCCACAGCGTGACCCACGCGAATGTTTGCAGCGCAAGAAACACGCAGGCCAACACCAAGGTCATGGTCATGGACCGATGCGCCTCTTGCGAACGCCCCTGCCGCACATGGCGTGTGGCTTGGTGCATGGAATAACTAGACACCATTAATGCCATGGTTGAAAACACAAGCGCACCAGGCAAGCCCGTCGCGCCCTCAGGAATAAATGGGGCCTCCAAGTTGGGATTCACCCGCACCACTACATACCCAATGATTGCGCCCAAAAACAGCATGGCAACCACCACCAGAAAAACCCACATGCCTAGAACTCCAGCGGCAAAGCGTTGCGGTGTTCCCGCGAATGGGTCTATGAATGTTTGAGTTTTAATAGCCACGAGTTTGCGCCATCAAACAATAATGCAGTTTGCACCGCAACGGGCTATCCACCAATTGGGAGCGCATTATTCTGAAATGTGATTGTTTCACCACGACATTGCACAACGCATGGCGAAGCCACATCACGGACTGTATGGCTTGAAGCGCGCCACTGGCGCGCCTGGCGCGTTGGCTTGCAATGTGGACTCCGCATTGGGCGCGTTCCCATCAAATTGGGTGTCACGATATTGGTTTGTGTCCATAATCAAGAACGCCATCATTAATAAAACCAAGACCACGCTGATGATGAACACCAACGTATTAAATGAGCGGTCCCAGCGCAAATGCATGAAGAACAAAGACACCAATGTTGCTTTGACCAACGCTACGCCAAGGGCAACAACAATGTTGAACTCGCCAATGTCAATGTAGCGCACCGCGACCGTGATCACGGTCAGCATGAGCAACGCGGTTCCCACAAACACAAGCAGCCACGTTGGAACCAAGTGGCCAACAATGGGGTGCGCGCCTGGAGTTTTTCCACCAGTCTCATGCGAAATTGTTGCGGTGTGTGACATGGTTGACCTTTAGTGAATGAGATAGAACAGCGGAAAGAGGAAGATCCAAATCAAATCGACAATGTGCCAGTACAAACCGCCGACATCGACGGGCGTGAAATAGTCGCTGGAGAAATCACCGCGAATGGCGCGCTTGAGCAACCACCCAATGACCACCATGCCCGCCAACACGTGCACGCCGTGCAAGCCGGTCATGGCGTAATAAATGGCGAAGAACACATGTGAATTGGCTGGCATTTTCTTGTCCACCAAATGCGTGGCTGGATGCGCGAACGATGGATCGTGCTCGCCCGTTGGCAGACCTTCGGCATGCGCCATTTGCGTTGGAGTTGCCAAACCAACTGGCGCGCGCGACGCTTGCTTGATTGCGCTGGCATCAACAGCTGGAGTTTGCGCAGAGACTGGCACAGCGAACACCGCTGGATTGATTGGGTTCAACGTGATGCTGGTTGTTGGAGCGACGGACAATTCCTTGGCTTCCAACTCGCCGGCGGCGTCGTGTGGCGGAACATAGAACGTGGTGCCCCAGACCAAGTTGTCATGAATCTTGTGGCTGTACTCAAAGTACTTGATCACCATGAAACCAATCGCGCCCATGAATGTCAGGATTAAACAAATGATCAAACCAGTTCGGCGATTGGTTTGCGCGAAACGAACAGCAAGCGCCATAGTGAGACTGGAAAGAATGAGCACGCAGGTGTTGATGCCACCCATGATCGTGTCGAGATAATGGCTGGAGTAACTGAACACTTCAGGAAAGCGATTTCGCAGCACTGCGTAGGCAACAAATAAACCGCCGAAGAACAACACTTCCGTTGCCAAGAACAACCACATGCCAAGCTTTGCGCTGTCGAATTGATGATGCGGCGTATCAAAGTGATGCTGAAGAAACGGATACTTGGCGTGCTCGGCGCTGCCGTGAGCCCCATCGTGCGCGCCGTCAGCGCCATGGGCGTTGTCAGCGTGATTGGGTTGTGATTGAAGTTTGGTCAACGGTGTTCTCTTTTGAATGAGTTACGAATCAGTGCGAATTCTTGGCGGCTACATTTGGATTCAAAGTCGGATCAAGCGCTCGGTCAACAACATAGCCCTGCTCTTTGTCATCCCAGCGAATCGCTGAGAAGTCGTAGCAATCCCCCACGCGTGGTTGGGTTGCGAAATTGTCAAATGG
>CAIWNO010000447.1 GCA_903914045.1 uncultured bacterium
CATGCAATTGCAGCGCGCGATCCATGATGTTTGGGGGATCCAAGATTTGTGGCATATGAAGCAGTATGACGCATTTTACTCAGCATGATTGTGCATGTGATTGAAACGACGCGCGCGCGGTGTCACGCGTTGACGGCGTTTGTGACGCACGGTATGAGTGGGTCAACACAATTCGAATCACGAAATGAGTAGCGCGGAGCTTGGTGGTGTTGAGTGTTCGCAATAAAGTGGCGCGCGCCAACTTATGCGCGCGCGCGTTTTTGTATGAACATCTTTCCAAGCACCAGTCCAAACGCGCCAATGAACATTAAAATACCAAGTGGCGCAAGCATTTCGGTGAACGCAAAGTCGCGCCAGACGGCTCCTTCAATGGCAAGAATGGCCCACGAGAAGGGACTTGCTTGACTTGCCGCGCGAAGAAATGGCGGCATAAATGCAATTGGAATTGTGCCGCCACCAATCATGACCAGCACCAACACAATGGCGTTGCCAGCGCTGCGTGCGGAGCCTTCGTTTTTAAATAGACCGGACAGCGCCATGGTGAAACCACTGAACGCGAAACTGCATGTGGCAATGGCCAGCGCAAGCATGAGCCAATTTTGTACCGACACATGAAAGCCAAGCGTGGCAACAAGCAACATGAACACGCTCATGGTTACGCATGCGGTGAAGCACGCCAAACTTTTTCCAGCCAGCACGCTGAAGATGGTGCAAGGCGCAAGTAGCAACCGCATGAATGTTCCGCGGCGGCGTTCTTCCGCCATGCCGGCGCCGAACGCGCCAATGCATCCCACAAATCCCCACGCCAGGCCTTGTGGAAATGTCACTGCATATGTGCTTGGTGGCTCGGTGGAATCACTCGCCAGCGTGCTGCTTTGAATTTGAATTGGCAGCGCCAAGAATGGATCAGGTGATGTTGCGGGGGATGGAGTTGATACGGAAACATTTCCATTTTCAGTGTTGTTGCTTGCGGACTTTGTACTTGCGCTTGTATTTGACTTCAGAGTGTTGGTTGTGGAGTCGCCATTCACCGAGCCAGCAATTGTCTTGGAAGTTTCCGCCGCCGCCGCCACCGCGGCTTCGCGATTCTGCTGCTTGAAAAGTTCCTGCACGGACTCCAGCACATCGCTGACGCGCTCGCGTTGCTGACTTGTCATGTTTGGATTGAGCGCCAGCGCCAACTTGCTTTGCACCAACATCTTGGTGTTGATTTTTGGATTGGTGAACATGCGGACAATGGCGCGCATGGCGTGCTCATTTAATTTTCCAACAACAAGACCGCTTTCGGCCTGGCGCGCGGGATCGCAATGAACTTCCACGATCGCGCAGCCACCGGCCATGGCTTTCTCCAGGTCGGCGTCGAATGTCTTTGAAATAATCACGCACGCGGCAACGCGACCAAGCCGCACGCTTGCGTCACCTTCGTCGCGGCTGGGAAGTATTCGCACGCTCAGCGTCGAATCTTTTTCAAGCGCGTTGGCAAAGTCAGTGGCGGCTGGACCGGCGCTTTCTATCACCACCGCAACCGGAATGCTGCGGCCGCTGCCGCCAAAAATACTGCCAAAGAAAATGGCGATGGCCAGCGGGAAAACAATCACAAAGAACGCGTTGGTGCGGTCGCGCAGCAAAATGCGCAGGTCTTTGGCCGCAATCGTAAGAATGGCGCGCATTAGTC
>CAIWNO010000448.1 GCA_903914045.1 uncultured bacterium
ATCATTGGCAGCGTGGTTGAAGTCAAGCCGGATGTGGTCGTGCTTCGCGTTGATGAAGGTCGAGAGACCAAACTGACATTCACGCGCGACGCCATCACAACCATTATTAATTCCGCGGCCAGTGAAGTCACCGAAGTCTCGGCCACCAAGACAAATTTATAACTTCACATTGAGCAGTTTGGTTTTCGTTTCGCAACAGTTGCAAACAGTTTGAATAGTTGAATACATCTCTCAGAGTAATTCTGTGAAAGGGTTTGAATGAATCGGCTCGCGCTACAAGTATCGTTGATCGTTGTCATGACCGCTGGCCTTATGTGGAGCGTGTGGCCCCTGAACAAGTCGCTGCGCCTTGGCAAGGATTTGCGAGGCGGAGTGAGCTTGGTGTACTCGGTGAAGATTCCGGCCAGTGCAAACTCGGAAGCGGTTCTAAAGCAAGTCATTGACGTGCTGAAACAACGCGTGAACCCAACCGGCGTGCTTGATATTTCTTTTGTGCCACAGGGCCGCGACCGTATTGAAGTGGTCATGCCGCTTCCAGGCGATGACATTCGTCTGAAGCAAGTTTCGTTTCGTCAAACGTTGGCCGACTTGGTCAAGCGCAGCGGCATTGATTCGGGCGAATTAAATCAATCGCTTAAGGATGACAAAGCCGCCGATCGATTTGGTGGAACCGACGCCGCGTTCAAGGAAAAAATTACCAAGCTTCAAGCCGCATTTAATGAATCCACAAAAGCGCGCGCCACGTTGGACGCCGCCATAAAAAGTGGCGGCGATGTGTCGGCTGCCGAGAACACATTGGCCAAGGCCGACATTGCGCTTGAAGTGCAAATGACTGGCGTTGCCACCAAGGCCCTGAGCGAGTCGCGCGTGTTGCGCGTGTTGGCGCTGGATAAAACTCCACGTCCCATGCGCGACGCGGCGGGCGCGGTTTTGTTAGATGAGAACGGAAATAAAAAGATGGGCTTGAGCGATCGCGATCGCGGTCTTGAATCCATTCGTGGTGAGTTTCCTGGTTCGACAAATGATTTTGCAACCATGCTGGCTTCGTTCAGCGAGTACGAAGCCGTGCGAACAAGTTTGGACGATCCCGAGGATCTCAAGCGTCTCTTCCGCGGCGCAGGCGTTCTTGATTTCAGAATTGCCATGAGCAATCGAACTCCAGAAGGCGTGAATCCAGAGCAAATGCGCAAGGAACTTTCCGAGCGCGGTCCAGCTGGCGCGCAAAGTTCCGTGGCCGCGTGGTTTCCCATCAATGATCCGAAGCAGTGGGGCGAAACCCCCGCGCAAATTGACGCTTTGTTGCGCGATCCCGCCAGTTATTTCGCCAACCGCGATTTAATCGGCGCCAGTTATGACGGCAAGCCCTATTTGCTTTTGTCCACCACGCCTGAAAAAACGCTGACACATTCCACCGGTGGCCGTTCATGGAGCATGGTGCAGGCGTCTCGCGGCTCTGACGAACTTGGCCGCACCAGCGTCTCTTTCCGTTTGGATCAAAATGGCGGACAAGAAATGGGTCGGCTCACGGGTCCGCACATTGGACGCGCCATGGCCATTGTGCTTGACGGTCAGGTCTACACGGCGCCAAATTTGCAAAGCCGCATTGGTGGCAGCGGTCAAATCACCGGCAGTTTTGATGAGGAGGAAATTAAATATCTCATCCGCGTTCTTTCCGCGGGCGCTCTGGAAGGTCAGCTCAGCGCTGAACCAGTTTCCATGAGCGTGCTTGGACCATCGCTTGGTTCGGACAATTTGCAACGCGGCTTGCTTGCGGTGGCGCTTTCCACTTTGGTGTTGGCCGTGGTCAAGATTCTGTATTACCTGGTCGCCGGTGGCATCGCGGATCTTTCACTTATTGTGAATGCCTTCGTCATTTTCGGATTGATGAAATTCATGGACGCCACATTCACGCTTCCAGGTTTGGCTGGCGTGGCGCTCAGCATGGCCATTGCGGTCGACGCCAACGTTCTTATTTACGAGCGCATTCGTGAAGAGTTGATGATCAACAAGGAACCGCTGAAGAACGCGGTGCGACTTGGATTTCAACGCGCCTTCGCCGCCATTTTCGACGGCAACATTGCCAACTTGATCATCTGCACCATGCTCATTCTGTTCGCGGGAACAGAAGTCAAGGGCTTCGGCGTGACCATGGCGGTGGGTGTGTTCGCAACATTCATCACCGGCTTGTGGGTCACGCGCGTGTTCTTGTCGGTGTGGACCAATTGGCTTGGTCAAAAGAAATTGCCCATGTTGGCCATTGTTTTTCCAGGCGTGGCGCGCACGTTGCTGCCTTCAATTGATTGGATCCGCATTCGACGACCCTTGGTGATTGGCTCGTTCCTAGTGGCCATTGTGTGCCTTGGTGGAATTATCTATCGCGGCTCGGATATTTTTGAAACAGAATTCCGCGGCGGCGTTTCCATAACAATGACCACGCGCTTGGCCAATCAGGGCGAGCCTGCCAATGCCACGGGCCATTTACTTTTGTCGCGCGCCGAAGTGGAGAAGCGCGTGCAGGATATTGGCGAGCAAAATCCAAACGATCCAATTTTGCGCGAGCTCACCGCCTCAACAGCGTTGACCGTTGGCGATCAAACCGCTGATTTCCAAGCCGCAACTTTCCAAATTAAAATTCCTAATCCAACCACAATCGATGACGAAAGCAAGATCACTCCGACCGTGACCAACGCCGTTGTGAAAGCGTTCTTGAATGAAATGGACGCGCGGCTTCCATCCAAGTACAAGGGTGAGGCCGATGCGTCGCATGCCAAGCACACATTTCAGCTTGAACGCGACACTGTTGGCGCCAGCATTGGGCGTGCAGGCATTGACCGACCTGTTGGAAATTTTCGTGGTGGCGTGGCCTTGGTTGTGGACGAGATTGTTCCGCCTGTGACCACGGATGACTTAAAGCAACGCATGGCGCGGTTGCGCAATCAACCGGATTTCTCGGCGCAAGCGGGCCGTGAATGCGATGTCATTGGTTTGGACCCCGTCAAACTTGCCTCGGGCCAGACGGGCTTCAGCAGCGTTGTCGTTCTGGTTTCAGATCAATCCATCAGCTCGCTGAAATCCGCGTTCGAAGCTTGGGACGCCTCGCTTGCGGCCTCGGAATGGAAACTTCTTTCAACTGCGATCGGTCAAGGAACCACCCTCGATCAAGTCAGCAGTTTCAGCCCAAGCGTGGCGCGCAGTCTTGTTGCAAACGCCACGGTCGCCGTCGCGTTCAGCTTGTTGCTTATGTTGGGCTACATCTGGGTGCGCTTCGGTTCATTCCGCTTCTCCTTCAGCACGGTGCTGGCGTTGGTCTTCAACATGATCGTCTGCCTTGGCGCGTTGGCGTTCAGCGGCATGATTTCACACACCAGTTTGGGCGCGGCGCTATCCATCAGCGATTTTAGAATTGATTTGAACGTTGTGGCTGGCTTGCTCACGGTTCTTGGCTACGGTCTCAACGACACGGTTGTCATTCTTGATCGTGTTCGTGAAAATCGCGGCAAGGCGCACTATGCCACGCGCAGTGTTGTGAATTCAAGCATCAATCAAAGTTTTGGTCGAACCATATTGACAGGCGGCAATTCATTGGCAACCGCGTTGATTCTGTTTGGACTTGGTGGCGTTGGTTTAAGGCCATTCGGTTATGTGTATTTTGTCGGCGTACTTGTCAGTACATTTTCTAGTGTCGCAATCGCGGCAACATTGGTGTATGTTCATCGTGAAGATCCAACTGCCCAAGAAAAGTCCGAGTCAGATTCACGCTTGAATACAAAAGTAATTCCAGCCTAACACGCCTACTAAAGGAAAAACAAAATGAATAAATCTCTCCGCGCCTTGCTCGCAGTCATCGTTCTTGCTTTCGTCGCCGCTGGCATGTACTACGCATGGTTCGAACCTTCCAAGCCAACCATTGAAAAAGCAGATGGGCAAAAGAAACTTGGATCAAAATTGACATTGAACAATGGCGCTCCAACCGACAATGTAATCACAGACACATCGGGCGCGTCCACCACGTCGACAGCGGTCACGGTTTCTGTTCCGCTTCGAGTTCAGCCAACATCCACAACGGGCGAGTCCGTCATTGAACCGCGCACGGCTTCAAGCGCCGCCAACATTCCAGAGGGATTTGAGGTTGATACAACTCCAATGCAGCCATTGCCAACCACGTTGCCTGGTTTCACTCCAACCACCGCGACGGGAAGCGCCATTGTTGCCGCGGCCGCTACGCAAATGTCAGCAACTTCCGCCAATGGCGACAACGCCTCCATGAAAAGTCCAGCCACAAGCGACTCATCTTCCACCATGAAGAAGCCGACGGCGACAACCACAAGTTCTTCGGCAACTGTTCTTCCTTCGGGCAGCGGATCACTTTCCGCGCCAGGAAATAAATACGCCACCACTTCCAGCAACTCTCCTGCAAGCGGAACCGCGTCAACCAAATCCATGACGGCCGCAACTTCCTCATCAAGCACCGCATCAAGCACCGCATCAAGCCTGCATGTTGTTGTGGAGGGAGACACATTGACCTCCATCGCCAAGCAATATTGGGGAACTTCCCAAGGTTGGGAAAATATTGAGAAGGCGAATCCAGGATTGACGCCAACCAATTTAAAGTTGGGTGCGAAACTGAATATTCCATCCAGAGACGCGTCGGTCATGACAACAAAATCAATTCAAAGTGTCTCCAACGCTTCAACGGTGGCGGGTTCAAGTTCCACCACGGGTGATTACGAAATTGTCTCCGGCGACACGCTGTCCAAAATCTCCAACAAAGTCTATGGAGATGCAAAGCACTGGAAACAAATTTACGAAGCCAACAAGAAAGTAATCGGTGAAGACGCGGCCGTGCTTGTGGTTGGAACCAAGTTGGCCATTCCGGCCAAGTCGACATCCGACGCCAAATCGTCGGTGTCAACGAGCAAGACCACGGCCATGCCTGTGACCTTGCCCAAAGCTTCATCCGCTGGGACAAATTCATCTGCGACTGGCGTGCCCACGACTGGCGCCGCCAAAAAACCAGTCTCCACCCAAAGCAGCGCACCCATGGGTGCCTCGCCCAACAACACGCCCAACACTTCGCCAGC
>CAIWNO010000449.1 GCA_903914045.1 uncultured bacterium
GCACTGCCATCTCACCTATGCGCCATTTCGCAATCGCCTGAAAGAGGAATTGGACGCCGCCGAAGCCGCCGGCGTGCGCGCCTGTATTTCCATTGGCACCAACAGCGAGGACTCCAACGCCGCGCGCGTGCTGGCCGAAAGTGACGCGCGCCTTTGGTTCACGGCCGGCATTCATCCGCTTTCAACTGACGACCCGGTTGATTGGGGCGTGCTCCGCGCGTGCGCCGCGCATGCGCGCTGCGTGGCGTGGGGAGAACTTGGTCTTGACAATCATTATGAAAAACCAATCGCGTCGCTGCAGCGCACCATGCTTGACGCGCAACTTGATCGCATTGCGCGCTGGTCCAGCGAAGGCCTTTCCAAACCAATCGTCATTCATTGCCGCAAAGCGTTCGATGATTTAATTCCTGTTTTAAAAGCAAGCGGCTTGCCAAGCGATCGATTTGTTTTTCATTGCTTCACCGGCAATCCAGACGAGGCGCGCAAGGTGCTGGACTTTGGCGCGTGCATTTCATTCACTGGTGTTGTGACCTATCGCAACGCGCCTGAAGTGGCCGAGGCCGCCAAACTTGTTCCAGCCGATCGCATCATGGCGGAAACCGACGCGCCATTTCTTTCGCCTGAACCCATGCGCACCGCCAAGCCAAATCGCCCCGCGCATTCCATTGTGGTGGCGCGTCACTTGGCCAAAATTCGCGGCGTGGATGAAGCGACATTTCTACATGTGCTGGACGACAACGCGGTGCGATTTTTCAACTTGCCTTTGGAAAAACTTGCGCCAATCGGCGGCTAGCATGGCCATATGACCGTTGACCATGATCCCAATCCAACACAAGGCTCCATGAGCTTTGGGGATCACTTGGAGGAATTGCGCCGCCGCTTGCTGTGGTCCATTGCCCTGCCAATTCCGCTGGCCATACTTGCATTTTCCTACGCCGCGCAGATTCGCGATTTTCTGTGCGCCCCCGCCATTGCCGCGCTGAAGGCGCATGATTTGCCGGCGCAACTGCAAGTGCTCAGCCCCATCGAGGCGCTTTCAACGGACATGTATCTCAGCTTGATCGCGGCGATCGTGGCCAGCAGTCCGTGGATTTTTTGGCAAGTGTGGAAATTTATCGAGCCTGGTTTGTACGTTCATGAAAAACGCTTCGTGCGCTTTCTGATTCCGCTCAGTTCCCTGCTTACGCTCGCGGGTTTCTCGCTGTTGTATTTCATTCTTATGCCAATCATGCTTGATGTGCTGGTGGGTTTTGGCAGCGTCGATCCCGAGATCATCACCACCACGGCATTAACCGCCGCGCCTGGATCAAACGCGTTCACCATTCCAATACTGCAACAAACCCCCGCCAATGTCGTGGTTGGACAAATGTGGCTCACACCTGATCACAAACTTGTGATCGCCGCGCCACACGATGCGTCGGGCATTGAATTGTTCACCGTGCCTTTGATGCACGCCACGCGCTTGGCGCAACAATTCCGACTGGCTGATTATCTTGACTTCACATTGACATTTATCTTGGGAACTTGCGTTGCATTTCAAGCGCCGTTAGTGGTTCTATTGCTCGGCTGGATCGGAGTATTAGATGTGCAATCGCTGGGAAATTTCCGCCGATACGCAATTTTTCTCGCGCTCTTGTTGTCGGCCATCATCACGCCCACGGGCGACCCCATCTCGCTCTTCATTATGTTTGTCCCGCTGTATTTGCTGTATGAACTTGGAATTATTTTATTGCGCATCGCGCCGCCACACGCCGTTGCAGGTGGCGAAGTATCCAAACGCTTCACTCGACTCTTTCGCGGAGATCGCTGATGCGACGCTTGATGTGGCAGCGCAATCGCCGCCGAAACGCGGCCACGCTTGCCGCGCACAAACGGCAACACGAATGGCTCACGAATGTGGATCTGAAAATGATGCGCCGAGCGCTCAACTTGGCGCGGGCGGCGGGATTGTGCGGAGAAATTCCAGTGGCCGCGATTGTGTACCGCGGCGAAGAAATTATTTCAGAGGCAGCCAATGACCGCGAGGCCTCCAATGATCCTGCTGGACATGCGGAACTTGTTGCGTTGCGTTTAGCCGGCGCCAAATTAGGTCGCTGGCGCCTGCACGATTGCCGTCTGGCTGTGACGCTTGAACCGTGCCCCATGTGCGCCGGAGCCATTGTGAATTCACGCTTAGAAGCCTTGGTGTTTGGCGCTAGCGACCCCAAGGCCGGCGCGGTCGGTTCGCTGTATCACATTCCCCAGGACACCCGCCTCAACCACCGACTTCCATGCGCGGGCGGTGTATATAAAGCCGAATCTTCAGGGCTTTTAAAGGGTTTTTTCGCTGCCAAACGCCATTTAAAACGCCTTTAATTTTGTTATCGGATTTGGGGCGCACAAGTAAATAGACAAATTCATTAAAAATGGGGGGAACTGATTTTGAATCCCTGCGGATGAATCATAGGTTGAATGAAGTTCGGAATTGTCATCGGTCCAGCACGAGTTGTTCGTGGCAATTGATTGGATTCATTCACTGCGACAGTTGACTGACAAGCTGTTGGAAAATTCAAGAGAGGGAAAAGGTTTCAGATGTTTATTTTTAACAATACGAGGCAGGAAAAAGGTCTGTGCGATATTCTTGCGCTTCGACCGTTCTTCTATTGCGCAACCACGATTGGATTAGCAAGCACCCTGGCTTGGTCCGAAGGCGTGACTCCAACCGCGCTTTCATTGCGCCAAAATGACGCCACTGTGAATGCCACTGGCGCTGCATTTAAATCGAATGTCAGCATCAATTCCATCACTCTTGGTGAGAAGGTCTTGCAGCTCAAGGGCGCGGACTTTCATGCGCCAGTCGCCGTAAAAATGTACGTTCAATCCGACGTGGACTCCAGTCAATTTGAGGCCGTGACAGACTCCACTATTGGAACTCCTGGCGGTGCATTTCGATTTGCTTTAAGCGAAGATGTTCACCAAGTTCCTGGCATGACCGCGCTTGATGTAGCGCAATCATCGGACATGGGTCGAATGCTTTCGCCAACTGGCACACACGCGACGCGCATGCAAGTATTTCTTTCGCTGCCAGAACGCGATAACAATCCGCTTGCGGATGATAAATCTCCCGAAGTTATTTTGATGGGAGCCATTCCCAACGGAACTCTGAAAATGACGCCAATTCTTGCTGGAAATTCTGATATTCCAGAGTCACTGATTTTTGGCCGCACAATTGAAATTAATCCGAGCGATATTGCCACAGGAACCACCGCCGTATCAATGTATTCCAAAGGCGATACAAGTCCGCAAAGAATGTGCATTGTTGGTCTTGATCTTTCGGGCGACTTGTTGATTGAGGCGGGCCACACGGTTGTGGGATATCAGCTGGAATGCCCCGCTGGATCACACACGGGCATGAAATTAATTCCCGTTGGAACGCAAGAATCTGGCGTGTACGCCAGTGATTCTCCTGCGTTGAATATGATCGCGTTGGGAAGCGTCGACGCTACGCAAGACCCTTCATTTGCAATTTACGCTCAATCAGCAACTGCAACAACTTCAAGTATTGTAAGCGCGTCACTGAGCGCGTTTGGAACGGACCCCCAAGCCCTTGCGGACGATGCTCCAATTGTGTCGCAAATCATTGGTCCAATTTTCAAAATGGAAATGAATGGAATCAACGGCCCATTGGCGGAGCCTGGATACAACTTGGCTAGCGTCAACCGCTCTCCACGACAATCGTATGGCGATGATGGAGCTCCCAATCCCGCGGATTACGGAGCACCTGGTGTTGTGCCCGCTCCTGGAGCGATTGCGCTTCTAGGAATTGCGGCTGGATTCATGGCGCGTCGAAGAAATATGCATACGCAGCGCTGAAAGAGCGCAAACTTGTGGCCGACAGGTGTTGACTCAACCCCACTGGACTTTCAAAAATTTTTTTTGAAAGCTTTAGAAGAAAGCTTTCAAAACCTGTGGCATGCTGCAGGCTTGAATGGGTGGCGCAAATTGCGCCGCATTTACACATTGTCTTGAATAATTGCGCCGCCAAATAATTCCTGCAGCACGCTTGTGGCGTACGCGCCCTTGGGCAAGTCAAAGGCAACACGCACAAAGTTTCCATGTTCGTCCACGCCAGCTTCGGCTTGTGGATGGGTAAGCGCAATGCGAAGCGGCCGGCGCGAACCAGATGGCTGAAAGTGTGGATCAAGAAAATGTTGCTGCGTCAGCGCCACATGAGCGATGGCGTTGAGTTCCAGTGGCAGCGCGCAATCTTCGCCCCACATGACGCCAGGACCAGCAAGCGGAGCGCTTGGCGAAATTTCAAACGCGTTCAAGCGAGTTTGCAACGAGGCGGCCTCTTGCGCATTCTCCAACATGGATTGCGTGACTTTAAATATGGCGCCGCCTTCATGCAGAAACGCCAAATCGCCCGCGATGAACTGGTAAAACGTGTTGGCCTGCAAGCGTTGATCAAGCACGCAATTAAATATGGCGGACTGCAAGGCGCACATCCAGAAGTCGCGCATTTGCGGCTTGATGGCGTTCACCGCGGCCTTTGCAGTGGCGCCTTGTGAAAGAGCCTTCAGCGCGGCGCGCTCGGCCATATCCGACTGCGCCCAATGCGCAATGGCCGCGCGAAATTCATTCTTGTGAAACGTGTCGCGGCGATCGTGCTGCCACTCTGGAAATGGCGTGCCCGTGGAGCCAAGCAATTCATCAAGAAAACCTTGCCAATCTTGCAACACCAGCAGGCGCCCAAGAATGTGGCCGTTCAAGCGATAGCCAAACCGCTGCGGACCAAACGCGTTTGGGACGCCGCTGTTTGACAAGCGATACAGATCGCGGTGAATTCTTGGAATGCAGGCGGGTTCAATGTTGCGCACACGAATGGCGAAGCGATTGCCGGCAAGTTGTCCAACGCGCAACTTGGCTTGATGGCGCTTGGTCCAGAGAATGTGCACGTGCGGATGATCAAGCGGACGCGGATCGGGCTGCCCAGGCAAATGAATTGAAAGAGATTGTTGCGCAACGGAGTGCTTGTCCTTCATGCCCGCGTAGCCAATGGCGCGCGGCGAAACACCACAGTGGCGCGCCACAATATCAATGAGTTCATCATGGCGAATGCCAATTTTCTGAATGCCCACATGCACATGTTCGCCATCACCGGTGAGATCGTAGAGCGGAAGTTCCTCCACTAGAAAATCTTCAGGGCGCAATTTTATTGTGCCCGCAAGCGGCGCGGCTTGCAGCAACGAGCGTTGACATAGCGGCGTGGGAATGACTTCACGCGGCGCGCTTGATGGAGATTCATTCATGGCAACACCTTGTGGCAAGAACGTGCGAACGCGGTGATGGAGAAAAGCGACCAAATGCGTGCGCATATGTTTTCATGGCGACACTGCGTGCGCCCTCAGCGTGGCGCAATGCGAATTTTGAAATGCAACACGATTGTAAATTGAATTTCACAACAACACTCCATGCGTTGCCAGAGCGCGGCGAATTTGCGGCACCGTTTCGCTGTGTGGGTCAATTAATATGGCGCGCCAACCCGCCTGCGTTGCCGCGGCGATATTGTCCGCCAGGTCATCAAAGTAAAGAATGTCACAAGACCGCGCCTGCGTGGCGCTTTCAAAGGCGCGGAAAATGGCTTGATTTGGCTTCTCCAACTGAAACAAGTGGGAAGCATGGCGATGCTGAATTGCGTTGAAGGCCGCCATGGAGTGCATGAATTGCCAATGCTGATGATTGGTGTTGGAAAGGCACGCCGTGGAAAGACCACGCTTGTTCAATTGCAGCACAAGTTTCTCTACTCCGTCATAGGCGCCAACAATGACCGCAGTATGAATGCGCGCAACATCCTGCGCGCTCAGCACACCACTGGTGAGTTGGCTCACGCCACTGCAAAAATCGTCGTGCGACAAGATGCCACGTTGTTGCTCTGAGACCAGTGTGCGAAAATCACCCGCACGATGGAGTGTGGGGTCAAACATGGAGTGAGGCGTGGAGTTGGGCGCGGCGTCAGACGTGGAGTTGGGCGCGGCGTCAGACGTGGAGTTGGGCGCATGAGCGCGCGCCAAGTCATGCGCGGAATTTGTTGCGCCACGCACGCCCGCGGCGGCGGCGGCGTGTTGCCAGGAATGGTGAATGCGAACAATGACTCCACCAAGATCAAACACAACCCAAGAAATGTCGCGTGCGGATTGCGTTGTCACTCACAAATTCTCGTCGTCGTCATCATCTTGATCGTCATCTTCATCTTCCATGTCGGCGCTCATTTCCGTCACAGGATTCATGCCCGCCTCGGCTTGGGAACTGGCGGCCTGCAGCACTTCCTCAGCCACCAAAATAGGAACGCCTTTAGCGATGCCAAGCGCGATGGCGTCGGAGGGTCGCGAATCAACTTCAATCTCTTGCGCGTCCTTGGAAATAATCAGGCGCGCGAAATACGTGCCTTGCTCCACGCGGGGAATTTCTATGCGCAGCAACTCGCCGCCAAGCGCCTCGATGGTGTTGGCCAACAAATCATGCGTCTGCGGACGGGGAATTTCTATGCCTTTGAGGCGGCGATCAATGGCGATCGCCTCTGGCAAGCCAATCACTATTGGAAACGAGCGCGCACCACCCACCTCGGTCAATTCAATGATTTGCATGTCAGTCATTTCACGAATGAAAATTCGCGAGAGTTGCATTGGAATATTCATTGGGTTCTCCAAGCGACAGTGTAGGACGCCCCAAGGATCAAAGGGATCGTTACCATGGTGCCCTTCATTCTCTCTGTAATTGGAAACACTTTCAACACCACTTCGCACAACACCTTCAATAAGGAAACTGGAATGTCATCAAAGCATCTTTTCACAAGCGAGTCAGTATCAATGGGTCACCCGGACAAACTGGCTGACCAAATTTCGGACGCCATTCTTGACGCCATGCTTGCGCAAGATCCAAAGAGCCGCGTGGCGTGTGAAACACTTGTCACCACTGGCTTGTGCGTTGTGGCTGGCGAAGTGACCACGACTGGTTGGGTTGATATTCCGGGCGTTGTGCGCAGCACGGTTTTAAAGGCCGGCTACGACGACGCCGACAAGGGATTTGATGGACGCAGTTGCGGCGTCAGCGTTGCGCTTGGAAAGCAAAGTCCAGACATTGCGCGTGGCGTGAACACGAAGAATTCAAAGAGCAAAAAGAAAAAGGCGCAAGGCGCCGGTGATCAAGGAATGATGTTTGGATTTGCATGCAGCGAAACTGCGGAACTCATGCCGCTGCCAATTCAAATGGCCCATGATTTGGTGCGTCGCCAAGCCAATATCCGCGAGAAGTGCGGGATTGAAGGCTTGCGCCCCGATGCTAAAAGCCAAGTGACCGTGGAATACGACGGACTTATTCCAACGC
>CAIWNO010000450.1 GCA_903914045.1 uncultured bacterium
CAAAGTATAGGTTAATACTGTTTACGAGAAGCACAAAGTTTGTACGAACCAGCGCGTCTCTTTGGGCGCGCGCCAATTCCGGAGAAGCATTATGAAAAGCATGAAGAACACAATTTCCAAAGGCACCATGAACATTATGACCACCATGAACACACAATTCCATTTCACCAACGTATTCACCAACCTATTCACCCGCGTCACCCGCGCGCGCCTTAACAATATCTTGCGCCTTGCCACGCTTGCCGCGGCATGTCTTGCGCTGCCAACGCATGCGCTGGCGCAATCCACTTGCCCAGAAGATCTTGATGGTAGTGGTGTAGTTGATAGCGGCGATGTGGGTCTTGTGCTTCTTGCTTCCGGCGAATGCCCAGCGCCAACGCCAAGCATTACTTTGGTGAATCCAAGTTCTGGGTCAACCGCTGGCTTTACTTCTATTACGATTGTTGGAACCAACTTCACGGGGGCCTCAAGTGTTTTAGTTGGTGGTGTTTATGCAACAAGTTTTGTTGTTGTTTCTGCAACAACAATCACAGCTATTACTCCCTCAAGACCTTCGGGCGTAGTTGATATTGTTTTATCTACTCCCGTTGAAACAATTACCCTTGCAAAGGCATTTACATATGTGGCAACTGGATCGTGGTACACCATTCTTGAGCAAGCCCCAAACGCCGCCGTGGTGCCAGACGCCGCCGTGCGCGCCAAGATTGTTTCAAGTGGCAATCCATGGCGTGTTCGTGACAATTCTACTGGTATAGAAATGTTGTTTGTACCTCATGGCACTTTCCAAATGGGCGCAAGTCCTGGTGACCTACAGGCTTATCCATCTGAAAGTCCTACACACCAAGTGACGTTGACCAAGGGTTTCTATTTGGGTAAGACAGAAGTAACCGAAGCGCAGTGGTTAGCTAAAATGGGCCCTAATACGAGCGCTTCTAATACATCGAGTGGTGATTTTTCAGAGCAAACCTTTCCAGTAAGTAATGTAAGTTGGAATGACGTACAAGGATTTAATGGGGTCACTGGGTTACGCCTGCCAACTGGAGCGGAGTGGGAATACGCCTGCCGAGGGGGTTCCACAGCGAGTCGGTATGGGGTGCTGGACGACATTGCGATGTATTCCGGGCAAGAAGGTCGCGTTGCCAGCAAAGCCGCCAACGCATTTGGCATGTACGACATGCTTGGCAATTTGTCTGAGTGGTGTAATGATTGGTTTGGCAGTTACGCCGCAAGCAATGCGACGGACCCAGCAGGACCTTCGACAGGTGAGTTCCGCGAGATACGCGGCGGCGACTTTGAATTGGGCGCCTGGTCTTGCCGTTCTTCGTACCGGGAATGGTGGACTACCGACGAACGCCACTTCGCCATCGGCTTCCGTGTCGCCAGGAATCCGTAGTTCCCTTTACCCTTGCTGATTACGCAATGTTTTTAAACAATCCGTAGCGCTTGCTGCGGGTGAGTCCGCGGAATCAGCTTCTATTTTACTTTTACCATTTTACTTTATCCCGCGCAAATGCGCCGCAATTTCCGCGCAACTCAGAACATCCGCGTATTTCTGCTGCATGTCAAACAGGCTTGCTTCATGTGGTCCAAGTGCGCGATCACCAACGCCATCGCGCGCAACCACGGTTCGAAAGTTGTGGCTGATGCAATCCACAACGCTTGCGCGCACGCAACCAGACGTTGTGCAGCCCGCCACAATCACGGTGTCAACATTTTTTTGGTGTAGCCAATCCGCAAGTGGTGTTTCAAAAAACGCCGACGGCTTTGTCTTACGCACAATGCATTCGCCAGGCGCCGGAGCAACTTGCTCCATAATCTGACTTGCGGGCGCGGTTTCCGTGAGATCTTTCAGGCTCTTAACTTTCACGCACCACACGCTGGCATCCACGGCGTCAAACACATTGCGCGAGTGGGCCACCGGAATGCCACACTGGCGCGCCACCGCAAGCAGACTTTTGGTGTTGTTGAGCGCGGCAAGAATGTTGCCGCCGCCTAAATGTTGCGGGTCAGTGAATGCCACTTGAAGATCCACAATCAACAGGGCGGGGCGCGCGCCAAAACCAGTTGAGTTGCCGAAGCCTTGCTGTTTGTATGTATCAATGTCGATCATTGGAATGTTTTCTGAAATGATTTGGTTTGTTTGGTTGGCAGAACTTGCCGCTACTTTAGGAAGTTTGCGTCACAAGCGCGAAGGCAGTATTTCACGCAATGATGCATTACGGCGCGTTTCTCGTATGATCGCCGACCCGGCATTTCGCTCGGGTTGACCAATCATGCTTATCACCGCAAAAGAACTTTCCAAGTCACACGGTCTGCGCGAATTATTCGCCGGCGTTTCATTTAGCGTGGCCGACGGCGACCGCGTTGGTTTCATTGGCCCCAACGGCGCCGGCAAGACCACGTTGCTACGCATGCTTGCAGGAATTGAAGAACCCGATCACGGTTTGGTGCGCACACAGCGCAACGCGGTGATTGTGTTTGTAAGTCAGCGCGATGATTTTCCCGCGGGTCTTACGCCGCGCACGGCCGCAACCGCCGCCGCGTTGAAGTCCGCAAGCGTACACAACGACGCGCTTGAAGCCGAAGTTCTTGGCAGTGTGATTTTGGGCAAACTTGGTTTTCCAGATTCACGCATGGATGAGCCCGTGGAATTGCTTTCGGGTGGATGGAAAAAACGCCTTTCAATTGCCTGCGGTTTGTGCGAAGCGGGGGGTACGCCCGATTTACTTTTGCTTGACGAGCCCACCAATCATTTAGATGTTGAAGGCATTCGCTGGCTGGAACAATTTTTGTCGCGCGGCACCAATGACATTCGCGCTGGCGCATGCGTGTTCGTGACGCATGACCGCGCGTTCCTGGAGCGCGTGGCAACGCGCGTGTTGGAATTAAGCCGCGCGTATCCGCAAGGCACGCTCATGATCGAAGGCAACTACAGCGAGTTCCTAAAGCGCCGCGATGAATTTCTAGAGGCGCAAGGCCGCGCCGAAGCCACGCTTGCCA
>CAIWNO010000451.1 GCA_903914045.1 uncultured bacterium
CGCGCCCAGGTTCACCCATGAGCCAACAATCGCGTCGCCAAGATGGCCGTCGTGCGTCTTGTTGCTGTTGCCCTGCATAATCAGCGAGCCAACTTCGCCCCCAACTTTGCAGCGCGGACCAATCACGCTGCGCGCTTTAATGTTGGCGTGCGCGACAATGTGCGAACCTTCGCCAATACATGTTGGACCAACAATCACAGCGTGATGGCCAATGTGCGCGCGCGGACCAATCACAATCGCGCCTTCGGTTGCGTCTAGCACTACAAATTTGCCGATCTCCGCGCTGGCATGAATAATCACCTCGCCCGAAATGGCGACCAGTTTGTCGGGCTTGGCCAGTTCGCCACTTTGCTTCCACGCTTCGTGCGTGGCCTTGGCATCAGCGGCCATGCGTCGATGAAATCCGTCGGCCTCCAACAAGTCCCATGGCCTACGCACAATGGAAAGATCAATGCGCGGCGTGGTTTTTAATTTGGAATCAAAGCCGTGGCCATCAATAAAATGTTGCGCGGCCTTGCGCGACAAGTGCGCCGCCACAATGTTTCCATCGGCGGAGTCCGTCATGGCGTGGCCAACGGCGAGTGAATCTAAACTGCTTGGAACTTCCATCAAGCGGCCGGACAAGAACATAAAACTTTCGCCAGCGGCCAACTCATTCACGGGCAAGCCGGTGCGCTGTTCAAGCAGCGCGGTCCACTCTTTGGGCGCGCACAACGCAGTCACCGCAAGGCGTTGATAGTTGCAGCGCACGCCCGAGCGCAACTCGGCGGCAATGCGCAGATCAAGCATGGGACCAAAGTTTCCAGCCGCGTCGTGAAATGCAATCCGTGGAGTTGCCATGGCTCACAATGTAGCTTTGTGCGGGCTACTTTGTGGTGGCGCCGCACTTCAATGGCGCCGTCGACGAGCGACCAACGCGCTTGCCATAAACACCACCGCTGCGCCAGGCGCGGGAATATTTTGCGGCACGGTAGAAGAGCCAAACACCCACGCATCGCTTGCACCATTCACCAAGTTGCGATCAGACGCGCCGAACATGGCTTGCTCCCATTGCGCGGAATCCTTGGTCCATAAATGCCAATAATTTTCGTAGGGATCAACATCGCCTTGGCCATAATTGGTGTCGGCGTCAATGGTCACGCCGGTTAAGAACACGCCAAATGAATAGGTGTCGTACTGCATGGACATGTTCGGCAACGCGGCATCAACGGCCAGCATGGCGTCCCAACTACTTTGCGCGCTTGCGCTCCATGAATAATTGATCAAGTAGCCGTTGCCATTCTCAAAATCAATTTGAATGCTGGCGCTCTTGTCGCCGAAGCCAACGGTGAATGTGTCAACGATGGCGGCGTGAACGGATGTGCAAAGAACAACAGAGGCAATCGCGGCGACGCCGCGGGTGGCGAATGAAATAAACATGGGAAACTTTCTCAAATGCGGATGACCTGTTTCGCGCAGGATCCAAGGAAGGAACAAGCAGAGCCGCTTGAGTTGGTCGACCCGACTTACTCGCCGGCGAAACATTTTCGCAGGCGCGCTTACGGTGACGCGATCGTTGCGGATTTGCACCGCATTCCTCCAACACAGTCGGCATCTAAGAACTTCTTTGATTGGTTCAGGCTAGTCAGTTGAAGTGTGTTGTCAAATGCAATTCAAAATTTGCGCGGGCCCACGCCGGGAAAGCCCCACCACGAAAACGTGCGATTTAGCGCCCAACCAACGGGCAAACCCACCACCGCGCTGGACAAGCACCAACCAAGTCGCTTGCCAAGTTCCTGCAATGCGGTGCCAGAAAATGGGACCGAGCCGTCAATCCAAATTCCTCTGATATTCCAGAGGAAGACCCACACCAAACTCACACCCAACAACATCACAAACGTCATGGCCGCCACCGTCAACATGCTTCGGCGCAATAACAGCGAGCGCAGAATGGTCACGGAGGCGGATCCAAGCGCAAAGCCCAACGTGTTTGGCCCTGGCAAAAATAGCAACGAGCCCATGACAAGTTGCGGCGATGAAAGATCGATCAACAAGCCAATCACAAAGCAACCCCACCACGCCGCGCGTCGAGATGCGTTCAACGAAATGAACGCCGCAAGAATTCCCGCCAAACTTGGCGA
Organism: uncultured bacterium; assembly: GCA_903914045.1. Classification (GTDB taxonomy): domain Bacteria; phylum Planctomycetota; class Phycisphaerae; order Phycisphaerales; family SM1A02; genus SYAC01. Next base: position 2,121 of record CAIWNO010000451.1, read on the forward strand.
TGCGCCCGCGATCGAGAACACGGGCATGAACGCCGCGTCGATCGGCAAGACAATGGCGATCAGCAAAATAAACATGCTCCATCTCATGATGCAACCCCCGCCGCAAAGAATTCCGCAATCATCCATCGAACATCAAAGAGGCGCGCAATCATGGCACAGCCTCTGCGTCAATTTTTAAAGTCACTTGGCGCAACCGATCCGAATCCACTTCGGTCTTCACCTCAATACGTACGCGCAATGGGTTCTTGTCGCTGCGATAAACACCGGCAACGCTTCCTAGGCGCATGCCTTGCGCCGCAGATTTCCACGTCGCATCGGCAAGTCGCACAACATCTCCTTGTGAAATTTGCTTGGTTGCCTCAACTTCGCCCACCAAAAAACCACTTGAATCCGTGCGTAATTGAATTGAAATAGATTCGCTTGGACCAGCCTCCGGACGATCCGCTGGCGCAATATACGCGTCCACAAGACCAGTTGAAGAATCCGTCAGCGGCGCCAACCAACAACGGACGTCCGTTGGTTCGCCAGCCACGCGCCCAACCAAAATGTCTCCACCCACAACCGCCGGATCCCCACTTTGCACCCCGTCTCGCTTGCCGGCGTTCAGCGCCAACATGCGTTCACCTGGACCTTCGCCACGCGCGGTGACGCTAGCCAACAACGGCGCCACTTCGCGCCCACCACGATCCATTTTTTTTGCGCGATCAAGTTGCGCCAACCGTTGTTCCAAATCTTCCGCGTGAATTCGCTCGGAATGCCACAGCGCGCGAAATCGATCGCGCTCATCGCTGAGCAATTGCGAGTCCAAATATTTCAACTCATAACGTGGAGGTCGCAACCAATCTCGCAGCGCCATCAACGCATGCGCCGGCGGCGTAAGCGGAAGCCATAGCACCGCCGCAATATCCGTGGTCCAAGGAATCACTCGTTGACTTGGCGCAATAGAAATGGCTACGGTGACCAAAAGGCACGCAAGATACACACGGCTTGGTTGGTCAGGACCTCGTGCCAATATTCACACCACGATTTGCGCCACTTTGTACGCCACGAATCACATCAGAATTCGCGCGGATCAATATTCGTCCGCATCCGACTCAAGTGTGGACTTCCACGCCTCGAGACTCTCAAGATAAATAGCCGTGCCGCGCGCAACGCATGTCAACGGATCATCAGCGATTTTCACGGTGAGACCTGTCGACTGATTCAGCACGACATCCATGCCGCGCAACAGCGCGCCGCCACCAGCCAGGGTGAGACCGTTCTCCACCAAATCGGCGGACAATTCAGGATCGGCGCGCTCCAACGTGCGTCGAACAGCCTCGGAAATAGCCTTGACTGGTTCCGACAACGCCTCGCGAATTTCATCGCTTGTAACCGATGTCTTGCGCGGCAAACCAGTGACCATGTCGCGGCCGCGCACATCCATGTCAACACGCGGACCAACGGATGCGGCGGAACCAATTTCTATTTTAATGCGCTCGGCGGTTTGCTCACCAATATTCAAACCGTACATCTTCTTCATGTGGCCAATGATGGCTTCGTCAAAGTCATCGCCCGCAACGCGCACACTTTCGCACGCCGCGATATCGCCCAGACTCATAATGGCAACCTCCGTGGTTCCACCGCCAATGTCAACAATCATGCTGGCGGTTGGCTCAATAATGGGAAGCCCCGCGCCAATGCCAGCGGCCATTGGCTCCTCAACAAGAAATACTTTTCGCGCGCCCGCGCGCTCCGCGCTATCAAGCACCGCGCGCTTTTCCACCGCCGTAATTCCACTAGGCACCGCAATGACAACCCGCGGACCAAAGATGCGGCCGTGACCATTCACCTTGCGGATGAAATACGCCAGCATGGCCTCGGTCATTTCA
>CAIWNO010000452.1 GCA_903914045.1 uncultured bacterium
ACTTAAAGTTGCGCATTTCAAACGCCCCGCGCGCGACTTGAACGCGCGACCTCCAGTTTAGGAAACCGGTGCTCTATCCAACTGAGCTAGCGGGGCAGCGACAACATTAGAGACGCACCACGGTGAAGGAGCAAGTTGTGTGTTTGTCGAAAAGCGCCGCTTCAATCTATATGCGCTTCATTCTGTGGCCCGCACGGCATTCACGGGTGAACAATGCAATCGAGTGAGTTTCCAAATCCAATCAACAATGCCGACGGGCGGACTCGAACCGCCAACCTGAGCATTATGAGTGCTCCGCTCTAACCAGTTGAGCTACGACGGCGAAGGGGAACAGTTTAGCGAAGGTTCACGATCGCGGTGGCAAGAAATTTGATTTGAAATTTTAATACGGTTGCTATTCTTTCGAACTGTGAAATGGTCCAAATTCCTTATTGAAAGCTACTTAATATGAAACGCAAGTTTGATTTCGCCGCCGCCGTCGTTGTTCTAGTTGGTTGCATGTGCTTGGGGATTTCAGCTCCTCAATCGGGCGCGGGCAATTCCGCAGCCGTTGTGCCGCAAGCTCAAAGCAACACTTCGTGGCCGCAAGTCTTAACCCAGAATGGTTTCACCTACACCATTGGCGCGCCATCGTTCGTGTCCATCAACGGAACCGCGGTCACCTTAAGCGCGTCGTTGAATGTTGCGCAGCCCGACGGAGTTCAAAACAACGGAAGCATGACCATGATGGGTTTCACCGCCACGGGTGATCGCCCAGGCGATATTGAAATTAATCAACTCATGGTGATGCAAGTGCAATTTCCAAATGGTGGCGATGTGGCCGCGGCGCAGACAGCGTTGGGCACACTCACCAACGGTCTTGCGGTTGACTTGAATCGCAAAGCCATGGCGCAGCAAATGACCATCAATCCAATCACCACGCAAGGGCTTGGAAATCAAATGCCTGAGATTGTGCAGCGCGATGTGGCGACAGTTTTAATTTCAGTGGCGGGCGAGCCGCAGTTGACGGCGCTTGCTGCAACAGGATGGATGCGCACCACCAATACACCTTTCATTTTGCTGCAAAATGCAGGTAAGGCGTGGTTTGTTCGCATGGGTCAAAACAACTGGCTCAGCAGCCAAACTTTGGCTGGACCGTGGGTTGCCGCCGCAGAGCCAGACGCCAGCGTGATGCAAGCCATGGGCGCCGTGCCAACGCCGCCAAAAGGTTTGACAAGCACGCCAATGAAAAATGCAGTGGCTCCAACCACGCCGCTTGATATTTTGGTGGCCACAAAACCAACCGTGTTGATTTCTTCCAACGGCGCTCCCGTGTTTGATTTGGTGTGCGACGGCGTGCAGCAAATGACCAACACCAACTCCACATTTTTGCGCACCACAACGCCGGCCGCGGATTGGGTGTTGGCCAGTGGCCGCTGGTTTGAACGCTTGCAAGGAATGACCGCGTGGCAATTTGTGCCGCCAAATCAATTGCCACCATCGTTTGAGAATTTGCCAGCCACCGGTTCGCTTGCCGCCGCGCGTGCAAGTGTTCCAGGAACACTCGAGGCCAAGTCCGCCATGTTGTCGGCAAGCCAGACACAGACGGTGACGCTGTTGCGCGCCAAGGCGGTTTGCAATGTGAAGTACACGGGCGCGCCGCAGTTCGCGCCAATCACAGGAACAGATTTGCAATACAGCACCAACTCCACGGCGCCAGTGATTCAAAGCGGATCGCAGTGGTATTGCTGCGACGACGCCGCGTGGTTTATGGCGGCAAGCGCAACGGGCGCGTGGACATTGTGCGACACGCTTCCCGACGCTTTTGCTGGCATTCCCGCAACAAGTCCGGTGTATTGCGTGACCTATGTCAGTCCTATTTCAAGCACCGCGGACTCGGTGACATTTGCATACACCAACGGATATTTGGGCACCTATCTCAATGATGGAACCGCCGTGTTTGGAACAGGCAACGCCTACGCCACCACCAATCTTGCCAACGGTCAGTCGCAAACATATCCGCAGACGTATGGATCCGACAATCAATACGACGATGACACTGGAACGTACGCGCCAGACTACGACTATTACAACCAGTATCCAGCGGTGCAACCGTATGTGTATGGATACGGCTACGACGGTTGGGGTTATTCAAGCGCGTGGTCGCAAGCATGGGGTTGGGGCGTGGCCAATCGCAGTTGGTGGAACAATGACAACTGGAATAATTTTTATCCCTACGGCGACCGTTGGAACAATGGTTACAGCGCTTGGCAAGTAGATCAAAATCGTTTGGCCGATGTGCGCCGTAGCAATATGGCCGAAGCGGCGCGCGTTGGTGGAGTTGGTGGCATTGGACGCGTTGGCGGAGTTGATGGTGTTGGTGGAGTTGGACGCGTTGGCGGAGTTGATGGTGTTGGCGGAGTTGGACGCGTTGGTGGAGTTGATGGTGTTGGCGGAGTTGGACGCGTTGGTGGAGTTGACGGCGCGGGTCGTGTTGGCGGAGTAGGTGGCATGTCTGGTTTCCATCCCGAGTATCGCAACAACAACAACAACCGTGATCAAAACCGTGGAAATAACGCTATGAATCAGCCGCGTGCGCAGGGGCAGGCGGTGAATCGTGGTGGTGGAAATCGCGGTGGCGGCGGTGGCGGCGGCGGTCGCGGGCGTTGAAAATAAATTGATTGTTGTAAGCGCGCGTTTTGATTGCGTTGATGGCGGCGCAGTTGTGCTATTGCGCTTGGCTGTCTTTGGCAAAGGTCACGGCGACAACGTCGGATGCGGCTTGATCAGAGCGGGGATTTTTCCGTATAGCCAATAAATCGATTGACTGAATTCAATGATTTGATTGATAGCCAACATACAATATGCAGAATTAGCGGGCCGCCGCGGTTGCTGTTGGAGCATTTAGCCAACGCGCGATCAGTTCATCCGAAGCTGCTTGTGGATATTTACGAATCAGCGCGGCGGCAATCAATCCCATAAAGAGAGGTTGCGGCATGGTTGGCCGGCTGGTGAGTTCAGGATGAAATTGCGCCGCGACAAAGCATGGATGCTCGCTTGCGGAAAGTTCTAGCACCTGCATGATTGGATGTTTTGGATGTCGCCCGCTGAAATGCAATCCAGCTTTGGTGAGCGCGTCAATATAGTGCGGCTCAACTTCATAACGATGGCGAAAGCGTTCGCGCACGAGATTGGATTTATACAAATGCTCCGCGAATGATCTTGGTTCAATCGCCACATCTTGCGCGCCAAGACGCATGGTGCCACCAACAATGCCTTCAAGTTTTTTCTGGTCTGGAAGTTCGCTAATAAAAGCGTGCGCGGTTTTGGGGTCAAACTCCGTGCTATTGGCGTCGGCAAGGCCCAGCACATTGCGCGCGAATTCAATCACGGCCATTTGAAAACCAAGGCAAATGCCTAGGAAAGGCAGGCGAGTGGTGCGCGCATGTTCCACGCAAAGAATTTTGCCCTCGACGCCGCGCTGGCCAAAACCACCGGGCACAATAATGCCGTCCACACCTTGAAGCACGGCGGCCACATCAGCTTTGGATTCAAGCGTGCTGGTGTCCATCCATTTCAGATCAACCGATGCGTTGAGCCAAATACCGCAATGTTCAACCGCCTTGTCAATGCTGGCGTAGGCGTCGCGCAGGCTGGCGTACTTGCCCATCACGCCAATAGTCACGCGGTGGGAGCGCGGCGCAACAAGGCGCGAACTAAATTCGCTCCACTTGCGGCGTGATTGATCCTCTTTACCGGCGTTGACGCGGTTATGCAATTGCAGCAGCGAAAGAATTTCGCGGTCAAGTCCGGCCTCGCGCATGGCGTCGGGAATAAAATAAATGCTCTCGCGGTCATGCATGGAGAAAATGCGGTTCAGCGGAACATTGGAGAACATTCCAATTTTCTGCATCACTTTTTCAGTGACTGGATTGGTGGCGCGGCACGCGATGACTTGCGGTTGCACGCCGCACTCCATGAGACGCTTGATGCCAAGTTGCGCGGCTTTGCTTTTTTGCTCGCCCAATGTCGCGGGCTCCAAGATGTAGGTGAGCGCCACAAAGCAGGTGGATTCAGGTCCTTCTTCAAACGCCAACTCGCGCAAAGCTTCAATATAGAAGCCATTTTCGTAGTCGCCCGCGGTTCCACCAACTTCAACAAACACAACATCGGCGGGACCGCCATTGGGTCCGCCAGTCATGGCCAGTTGTCGCAAATGCATCTTCACGGTGCCGGTGACATGCGGAATCATTTGCACATCGCGGCCAAGAAAATCGCCGCGTCGTTCGCGGTCAAGAATGTCGCCGTAAATCTGACCCGCGGTCACAAAGTTTCTGCGCGAAAGATTTTGCTCCAAAATTCGCTCGTACGTCCCTAAGTCCATGTCAGTCTCAAGACCATCTTCAAGCACAAAAACTTCGCCGTGACGAAATGGATTCAGCGTGCCCGAATCAATATTTAGGTAGCCCTCCATTTTGATTGGCGCGACAGCAAGGCCCTTGTCTTTTAAAAGTTTGGCAAGGCTGGATGAAAAAATTCCTTTGCCCAAACCGCTCATCACGGTGCCAATGACAACCACAAATTTGGTGCGGCCTTTTTGATATCCATTGGGCGTTGGCGAGAACCATTCTTTCTGTTCATCGCT
>CAIWNO010000453.1 GCA_903914045.1 uncultured bacterium
CCGTCACCATTCGCCACCGCGACACGCAGTTGCAGGAAAAAATGCATATCGACGCCGTGCCCGCGTGGCTTGATGCGCAAGTGGGTTAAGAATTCCGCCGCACCATTTTCCACTTTGTTTGCGCCCACCAATCGCAACATCTCATTGTTATGATTGAAACTATGAACTCATTCAAGCACATTTTCGCCAGCACCCTGTTGGCCCTCTCGTTCATTTCCTCAATCGCAATCCCAGCCTGCAGCACCGCTCCAAGCAAAGATGACCGCACCTCCTTTCTTACCGAGGCGCGTCAAGGCAAGGACTATTTCACCAAGGCCATTCCAGGTTTGAATGATCAATTGAAATCCAGCGCTGGCTACGCGGTGTTTCCGGGAATCGGCAAATGGGGCGTTCTGTTTGGTGGTGGCGAGTATGGTCGCGGCGCGGTGTTCGCTCCAGACGGAACACAAATTGGTTGGGCCGCCATGAGCAATCCAAGCATTGGTTTGCAAATTGGCGGACAAGGCATGCAAATGGTCATTGTGTTTGAAACTCAAAAAGTGCTGGAAGAATTCAAGGCCAACACAATGGCTGGAAGCGCTAGTGGCACAGCGGTGGGCGGCGACTCTGGCGTCTCGGGAGTTGCCAAGTACACCAACGGCGTGATCGTGTACGTCGGCGCGCAAAAAGGTTTAATGGCGGGCGGCTCGGTGGGCTTGCAAATGTTCAAGTACAAAAGCGTTGCCGACGCCAATAGTGTGTACGACTAAGTTCCAATCGTCGACAACCTTGCGCACGATTCTTTGCACGCGCACGCATTGGCTTGAATTGTTTTTCGCGTCCACAACTCTTTGAATGAGGTCGACATGGCAAAATCAAAACCTTTGCGACATGAGTCTGTTTCCATCATCACAAAGTTGTTGATGGACGCGGGCGATAGCGGAAAATGGATTTCGCTCAAAGTGTTGTCTCATATCATCCATCGCGACGCGCGCACCGTAAAGCGAATGTTGTCGGACATGAAATCTAGCGGCGCCAAGATTCTCAACAAGCGCGATCATGGATACCAAATGACGGCGCCACCATCGAATGCGGCGTTGGCGCCGCTGATCCCCGACGATTTGCTTGTGGTGCTGCGAAAGTTGGCGGCAGCACTGGCGGGAACGCCGTGGCATGAAAAGCTTGATCAACTTCTTGGAAAGCAAGTGGACGAACTTCGCGCGCGCGCGAAATCCACCAACGCGAACAAGGAATCTCGCATTGAGCGTTTGGCCAAGGTGTTGTTCATTGCGGACTTTGAACTGCCCGCCGCGTTTGCTGGCGACGCTGACAATTTACAATACAATTACTCCTCTGATTCACTGCAACAAAAATGGTTGATGATGTTGCAAGCGGCCATTGACCAACGCGTGATCTCCGTGAAATATCGCAGTGTGAAGGGCACGACCACATCCGATGAAACGCGCGAGTTGTTGCCCCTGCATATTTTTATTCGACACGGTGGTGTCTATGCGATGTGCCAAGATCTTTTAAGTAAAAATCCAGAGCAAATCAAATCGTTCGCCCTGCATCGATTGGACATTGATCCACATGAGGCTCAACGACATGAATCTGAAAATTCCTCCGAGCCCCGCGCCCTCAAAGCGAAATCCATAGACCTACGCGCGCGCATGGAACACGCGGTTGGCGGCATGCCCGATGACAACAAGGCATTCGAAGTTGAGTTGGTGTATCGGGACTTGCCACAAGACACGCCGTACTACGCGCTGAACATGGGGTTGGGTGAAATTTGGACCAAACGGCAAACCCAGCGCATTCGCAAGATTAAAAGTAAAGCAAGTCACACCTTGAGCACTCGATCAGAACTTACCCCTGCCACCACCGAACTGCATGTGTCTTTCAGCACATCCAGCAAAATTGAAACCATTCGAAGGGTTCTGGCTTATGGCGGCCGCGTTGTGTTGATGAAGCCCGAAAGTTGGCGCCACGAAATTAACGCCGCGGCCAAGGCATTGGCGCAATCACATTGAGGAATTGATTATGTCGGGCGATCGCAGCCAGCAATCCCGTCCGGCGATCGCGTCCGTCAATCACGTCAGCTGATTGCGTTTAGGCAACCATGCACAAAGCAAATTGTGAATCAGTTGGCTCGTCGAGCAAATCCACCACGCGCTCTCTGGTGACCTTGGAATGACGAGTGATGATTTCACATCGATCATATATGTGGCTTCCCATGAGTTCATTCATCAACTCGCGGGCGTCGGGTCTGGCCAAAATTGCTTGCGCCACATATTTTTTAGCCCTAGACAACAACTGGCGGGCGTTGGCATGACTAGTGCCAAGAGCGGCGGCGATTTGCGGCCCCTTCATTCCCTGCATGTCCAAGTGAAGTACTTGCACGTATTTCTCCTGCTTGCACTGGGACAACACATCGGTCACAAGTTGTTTGAGTTTGGTTTGTAATTCCCGTTGTTCAAGGCGGTCAAATCCGCTCCGTAAATCCATGAACACATCCACACAATGCGCACCGGTCGCGGGGTTTTCAATGAACCGCTTCACGCGAAACTGCTTCTTTTCATCACGGGTCAGCGCCTGCTTCCCCTTGCCGCACGGCAGCGTCATATATTGCCTGCGTCCGACATCCATAGCGGCGGACTTGAATGCTGAATTGGCGTAGCACTTTAACTGAGCAATGCTGTCAAAGCTGGCATTTTCCCCTGGATTCTCACTTGCCGCTGCCAAGCAACTGATCGCCTTGTTCAGGACAACTTCGTGGCCATCAAGACGGTTTGCCGCCAGACCGCTGTTGGTCTCTTGGGACAAGTTGCCCACCCAGTACATATACAAAGCCAACTCCTCGTAGCCCAAACTTTGGCCAACCGCCAACTTGGCCTGGCAGTCAAGTTCCCATGCCAGCAATTTGCCACGCAGATTTCGAGCGATTGAGAGCGGGTTCTTTGTCTTTACTTTATTTTTATTACGCTGAAGTTTCATGTATCTCTTTCTTTGAATGGTTTTATGCGTCGGACACCACATCCAACTTGGCGGCAAGTTGGAACTACCCCAATTAGAAATTTTCAAACCGATATACAACTTTGGACACCCGGAACAACTTCGCCGGAAATGCAGCCCCTCTATAGAAAGCGACCCCCGTGTTTGAAAGTGTCAATTTCTGACACTTTCACAATTTCTGCCCCAACATCTTTCACACACATCACATTGCCCCCATAGACGGGCGGCGCCCCTTTGAAAGTGACAATTTCTGTCACCTTAATTCAGGTGCTCCTTGGGCGGCTTAGGCTGCTCAACGGGGTTCACGCCTTGCAACGGCGTGGATGGAGCAACGGCATTTGGAATGTGCGGCGTGTTCGAAAGACTTGGATTCACAAGACTTGGATTCACAACACCATTTCCAACCACATCCCCACCACTCTTGGCCTTGGATTTTTTCTTGGGCAACGGCTTGCTCTGGGGCTCTGGCGTGGCCACAAGTCCGCCCTGCAACACATCGTGTAATTGCTTGGCATATGCATCGGAAGTATCTGCCTGAGCGCCACTTGTGAAATCAAAGAAGCCATGCTCGCCGCTGACATAATTCCGCACCGCCTCCATGGCGGCCACATAAGTGACACGCTCTGGAGTGTTTCGCTTTGGCGCCGCTCGCTGAGCCCGTTGAGCACGCTGGGCCATTCGAAGCACATCCGGGCCAAACTGGCTGGCCATTTCGCCCATCAATTCCGCGGCGCTGTTTTGCGAGCCCTTCATCAACTCAATCAAACGCATCGCCACCAGAATTCGGGCAGGAATAGACACGTCACGGGCATCCACGGCCGGGGTCTCAACCGGCGCCTGGGTCTGGTTCAAAAGTTGCTTCATAGCCTCCTGGACACTTGCATTGACATTTGGGTTTTTGGGTTGGTTGCTCATGCCCTTCAAACGATTCACAATTGCATCTGTGACAGCACGCATTTCAGTTTCATGGAAAAGAGTGGGCGTCGGCAGAAGCCAGAATCCTGCCACTTTGGCGGCGTAAATTCGCCTCTATAAATACCGATTCAAAGTGTCACATCCGTTGTTGTGAAGCGTTTCATTGTTGACCCATGTCAACACACAATTCACACATCGCGGGCATGGATTTTTCCGACCCCGGCACGCTGATTGCCAATTTGGAAACCGCGTCGCACAGGGCGCGTGTTTATCAAACTCGGGTCATTCGTAAGACGCTTGGGTACCTGCTTCGCAATCCGGAGATTTGTCCAGAGTTGGGACAATCCACGCAACGCGATCCGTTTGCGGGCAAGCACCATGCGACCGCGGATCAATCTGCCAACTGCGATCTTCGCTCCAGCGAGCGTTCGGCGTTGGTGCTCAGTCCCACTGGTTCCGGCAAAACCTTCATGGGTCTTGCCACCGCCAGCATTCTTCAACGCACGTATGGACTTCGAGTTGGATGGACCGCCATGCGTCGCAATTTGCTCACGCAAGCCGCCGATGAAAATGTCGCGTTTGGTTTCAACGTTGACATGCAAACTATTTCCATGTTCGACCGTTCGCCGCC
>CAIWNO010000454.1 GCA_903914045.1 uncultured bacterium
ATCCAGGAAGCTGGCGCGTTGACTCGTTACCGTTCTTCCAAAGTCCAAGCGACGAGTACGGCGGTCCTTGCGTGCTGGTTGGATAACTATAAATGTTGTAGGCCGTGCTCGCGGCGCTGTTCAGGGTTATACCGGCAAGCATGTTGTCAAAATCGCCGGCCATGCTTGTGTCTAAATTAAACTGAAACAGAACATCCGCAATGCCGCGCGCAACGCCCTTGTTGGATTGCACGGTGCCGCCGGTGATTACGTTGTCGGTGTAGAACACATTGCCGGCGCCGTAAAGGCCAATGCTCCAATTGGTCAGGTCGGTTTGTTGCACCACGCCGCTTGTCAGATTTGTTGACCAGTTCACCACCACTTGCGTGGCATTGGGAGTTGAATCGGTGTACGGCGCATTCAGGATGTAGGTGGTTTTGTACACGCCTGCATTTGCGGCAGTGCCCAGGGCTAGCGCCAAGGTGCAAGGCAGGGCCGCGGCCATTGTGAATCCCAAGCCGGCGAAACCGGTGTGGGCGTGCGGGGTGTTACAGCAGTGGGTGGTGTTGCTCATATGTATTCAAAATCTTTCATGTCGCCGTGGGTACTACTTGAAGAAGGAAGTTTGAAGCGTGTAGGCGAGCCACGCGTCAAGGGCACAACGTAATGGTGATCTCACCATAATCGCAAAAACGCGTGGTATCAAATGAAATGTCAAAGATTTGCAAAATTGTTGCGGCGGGGGCGTGTTTGTGGGCGGTTTTACGCCTGTTTTCTGGCTGAAAATGGGGGCGATGTGCAAGGGCGGCATCAATTATCTGTCACACTTGCAAGCGCCACTCGTTTGCATGTTGCACCCATAGCAAGCACGGCAGTGAGCCGGCCGACAAGCGAGCCCGAAGATTTCTTGAGACCCAAGACCTTGGCCGCGAAAACAGTCGCCCCGCTCGGCGCGCATATGTTGCTTTGCCAGGCGCGGCGTCAACGCCGTGCTATTGCCGCTTGCTGGGTTGTATGAAAAATATTTGGCCCCGGCGTGCTCACGTGAGCGCCTGAATATATGGAAGCATGACTGATCCAACGCGCAAAGCTTTGGCTGCTTCAAGCAAGCGATCCACCGAGCCCATTTTTTTATTTAGGTATTCGCGCAGTGCTTCAATGGCAACATCAATTCCAATGCGACTGCGATAGCGAAAGCAATCCGCGACAGTACGCGCTGGAGTGGTGATGCGCACCGCAACGCCCTCAATGCGACGCGTTGTCACTCCATGCTTCAGCGCGTTGCCGCTTGCGCGCACCACCAGAAGTCGAACATGCGTGGCCAGTGGAGCGCGCGCCTTGCCATCAATCATGATCCAGACCGCTCGCGGCGACTGCGTGGTAAGCCCATGAACTTGCAGCGCGCTCAGCAAACAAATCGTGGCGCTTGGAATGCGCGTGGCCATTTCCGCCAGCGATGCCAACTCCGTTGGTTGGGTGTCGACATGTCGATACAGCCCTGGTGCGACACGTTCTATGTTGCCGCGATCAATCAATCTGCGTAGATAGGCGCGAGGAATGCCGGCGGCATCAAGGTCGCGTGGACGAATAGGTCCTTGCGACGCGAGTTTGAGAAGCGATTGAACTTTTGTCGGTTTAGGCGGCATGATTTGGTGTTTTTAGCGTGATACGAAATGTTATTTTTAAATATTAAGTACCGACAAATTGTATCATTTAATCGCGCGATATCCAAACGCCAGGTTTGACTTTATGA
>CAIWNO010000455.1 GCA_903914045.1 uncultured bacterium
ATACTACGTGCGTATCGGGGTCTTGTATTTGCCCTCGTCACTAAAAGTTTGGATGGGCGAGGGCTGCCACCGTCAATCGACGGTGGCGGTTGTTTTTAAAGGACACGTTTTGATTAGGTGAAGAATGTGCGCCGGTTGCCATGCCAATTCCAAATGGTCAGTGGCGCAAATGTACCCCGCAACCGCGCACGCCAATGCATTATATTTGTCGCCTACTCATTGCCAATTTCGGCAACGACAAGGAGATCAAATGACAGTGGCAACTTCTAGCGACGCGTACAAAGCCCTGAAGACAAAAATTGAAACCAATCAAGCGCGCGTGGGCGTGATTGGTTTGGGATATGTCGGCTTGCCACTGGCGCATGCGCTGCATCAGGGCGGTTTGCCTGTCATGGGTTTTGATGTTGACGAAGCAAAGCCAAAGGCCATTCGCGAGGGACGCAACTATCTCAAGCATTTAGGTAGCGAGATGGTGACTTCGCTTCGCGACAGCAAGCGCTTTGAAGCCACCACGGATTTCGCGCGCTTAGGCGAGTGCGATGTCATTCTGGTGTGCGTGCCAACTCCGCTTGGCCGCCATCAAGAGCCGGACATTTCTTACATCTTGCAAACAGCGGACGCCATTGGAAAAACGCTGCGCAAGGGACAACTGATTGTTCTTGAAAGCACAACGTATCCAGGCACCACGCGTGAGGACATGATGCCAGCCGTGTTCAAGGCCGCCGGCGCGCGCGCCAAGGATTGGGTGTTGGGCGAGGATATTTTCGCGGCCTTCAGTCCAGAGCGTGAAGATCCGGGACGCAAGAGCCATTCCACAAGCACTATTCCAAAGTTGGTCGGCGGCGTTGGTAAGCAAGCCACTGAACTTGCGGCCGCGGTGTATCGCAAGGGCATCAAGGAAGTGATTGAAGTGTCCAGCGCGGAAATTGCCGAGAGCGCCAAGTTGCTTGAGAATATTTTCCGCGCCGTCAACATTGCGCTGGTGAATGAGCTGAAGACCACGCTCACGCCAATGGGCATTGATGTGTGGGAAGTGATTCGCGCCGCGGGCACCAAACCGTTTGGTTTCATGTCATTCTTTCCAGGACCAGGTCTTGGCGGACATTGCATTCCAATTGATCCGTTCTATCTCACATGGAAGGCTAAGGAATTTGGTTGCAGCACCAAGTTCATTGAGTTGGCTGGTGAAATTAATACGAGCATGCCGCACTATGCAATCGACCGCGCGTCCGAGTTGTTGAACAATCACGGCAAGGCCATGAAGGGCAGCAAAGTTCTTGTGCTTGGGTTGGCATACAAGGCCGACATTGACGATGTGCGCGAAAGTCCCAGCTTTGAGTTGATTCAGTTGTTGGAGGATCGCGGCGCGCGCGCCGATTACAGCGATCCACTTGTTCCTGAAACGTGGGCGGGTCGCAAGCATGACTTGCAAAAGAAATCCGTGGCGTTGACCGCAGCAAGTTTGGCCAGTTACGACCTTGTTGTAGTTTCAACAGCGCACTCCGCATTTGATTGGAACATGATCGCCAAAAATTCCAAGTTGATTCTGGACACCCGCGACGCCATGCGCGCGCATCACACTGCGCTTGGCGATCGATTAATGTTGGCGTAATGCAAAATGCGCAGCAAAGTTCCGCAACACAAACAAGAGCAGCGTCATGGAAGGACGCCTGGCGCGAGCGCAATTACCGCTGGTACGCGGCGGGAATGTTGTCGGGCGGATTTGGTTTGCAAATGCTCAACACCACCGTGTTGTGGGATGTGTGGGAGCGCTCCAAAGATCCGCTGAGTTTGGGATTGATTGGTTTGGCGCGCGCGTTGCCCGTCATGGTGTTGGCGTTTCCCGCGGGGCACATGGTTGATTTGTTTGATCGCCGCAAAATCCTGGTGTTCACGCAAAGCGGTTTCGCTTTGGTGGCGGCGTTGCTGGCGGTGACCGCGTATTGCGGCGCGCCGCTGTGGATTAGTTTTGTGGCCATTGCATTAAGCGGTTGCGTGCGCGCCTTCAACATGTCAACGCGGCAAAGTTTATTGCCGCTGTTGGTGCCCATTGATCGCTTTCAAAATGCGGTGACATGGAACAGCGCCATCTTTCAATGCGCCGCGATTGGTGGACCGGTGTTAGCCGGCGGCTTGATCGCGCTCACGCATTCAACATGGATTGTGTTCGCGTTGTCCACGGCATTGTGCGCGGGCTTTGCCATTGCGGCGACGCAATTACGTCCGCGAGAAACCGTGAAAGCCACGGGCGGATTTACTTTGCGCGCCATGTTCGCGGGCGCCGCGCACATTCGCAAAGAGAAAGTGATTCTTGGCGCCATCTTGCTTGATTTATTGGCGGTGCTATTTGGTGGCGCCACCGCGCTGCTTCCAATTTTTGCCACTGACATTTTGCACACCGACGCGGTTGGACTTGGAATTCTCAAGGCATCCACGGCCGTCGGCGCATTGATTATCGCGGGGTTCTTGGCGGTGCGACCAACGCTGCGACCCGCGGGTCCGCTGCTGTTATGGAGCGTGGTTGGATTTGGCGTGTGCATGATTCTATTTGGCATAAGCCATTCATTTTGGATCAGCGTCGCATTGCTCATGGCGAGCGGCGCGGTGGACAATGTCAGCGTGGTCATTCGCCACGTGTTGGTGCAAACGCGAACGCCCGATCAATTGCGTGGACGCGTGACGGCGGTCAACGGAATTTTTATCGAGTGCAGCAATGAGCTTGGCAGCTTTGAAAGCGGACTTGTGGCGGCGTGGATTGGTCCCGTATGGAGCGTGATCAGCGGCGGAATCGGAACACTTGCCGTGACGGGCGTGATCGCATGGTGCTTGCCCGCGTTACGAAAATTGGATCGCTTGATTGATGAAGTCAAGCCATTGGAGGACGCGCTTGCCATGAATGCCTCCAGTGAATCCAGCAAGAATCAGGCTTCGGATTCCGCCTCTTCTTGAGCCAATGTTTTTGGCGTGAGCATGCCAAGCCAGCGCGGTATCACTTTAATAATTGATCCGGGAATGATGCATCCCACAACCACGCAGATCAGCACAAGATCAAACAAGCGTTGCGCGCGCGGCGCGACGTCTGGATTGCCAAGAAACAAAAGTGGAATGGTGGAAAGAATAATTGGTACCGCGCCCCGCAAGCCCAACCACGCCACGCACACGGTTTCGCGCCATGGAATTCGCAAAGGTAAAAAAATCGCAGCCACCGCAACTGGTCTGGCAACAAACGCAAGCCACAGCGCCACCATGGAACCGCCCAGTAAAATATGCGGCTCTATGAGTCGATGCGGCGTGCACAACAACCCAAGAAAAAAGAACATGGTGATTTGTCCGCCCCACGCCAACGAGTCATGTACGCGCACAATGGTGGCGCGCAATGGCAGTGCGGAATTTCCCAAGTAAATTGCGCACAGAAACACGCTGACAAGACCACTGCCACCAAAAATGCTCGCCACTCCATAGCTTGCAAGCGCGCAAGCCACGCTGCGGATTGGATAGAGACCAGTTTCCTGGCTGGGCAGCAGCGTGAACGATTTCATGGTGAGCCAACCCATCAGCAATCCCGCGGCGCCACCAATGGTGAATTGTTTCAACACATCAACGCCAATTTCCACGCTGGACATTTCCTTGCTCATGACAATGGATGTGAGCGCGAACACAAGTATGAAAGCCATGGGATCGTTCAAGCCGCTTTCAAGTTCCACAATTTGGCGCACGCGTCCCTTGAATCCAACTCCTACAAGCGCGGCAAACACCGCGGCCGCATCCGTGCTTCCAAGTACGCTGCCAATCAGCATCGCCTCGGTCCAAGAGGTGATTGGGTTCCACCATTTCACAAAGACCGCAATGAGTGCGGAGATCATGATCACGCCCACGGTGGCCAACGCAATCGAAGGTGTCCAGGCTCCGCGCATGTGCGTCATTTTTATTCCAAGGCCCGCGTAAAAAAGAATCAAGATCAGGCAGATCATTCCAACGCCATAGGTCAGATCGAAGTCAAAGAAATCAATTTGCAGCGG
>CAIWNO010000456.1 GCA_903914045.1 uncultured bacterium
CAAGCCAACCGCGGCCGCGTTTGAAATGCCAACTATTAAAGAAGTTGAGAAGGTTGATGTTGCCAAGTTGAACATGGCCGACATTGCCAACGAAGATCTTATTCGCGCGGCGCGCGTTGAAGCGCCTCGCTACGCCATTCCAAATGTTGTGAATATTTCTCCAACCACCAGCGGTACCTGGGAAAATGTCGTTGATCAATCAGGCGCTCTTCGCAGCGTGTGGCGACTTCGTGTTGGTTGCGACAACGCCGTGTCTATGAATCTTGGTTTCACCAATTATCACTTGCCACGCGGCGCCGCGCTTTACATTTACACGTCTGACATGAAGCATGTCATTCGTCCATTCACCGAAGCCGACAACGCCGATCATGGACAATTGTGGACGCCGCCACTTCCAGGAAATGAAATCGTGATTGAGCTCACCGTAGAGCGCGACCTTGAGCGCGAAGTGCAACTCACGCTTGGCTCCATCAACGCCGGTTATCTCAACTTTTCAGAAATCGCCAACGCGCTTGACAAGTCTGGCTCTTGCAACGTTGACGTGATCTGCAGCCAAGGTGATGCATGGCGCGATGAAATTTCCACGGTTGCAGCAATTTCAACTGGCGGCTCGCTGTTTTGCACGGGATTCATGGTGAACAATGTTCGCCAAGATCTCACGCCGTATTTCATGACGGCCTTTCACTGCACCGTCACATCCAGCAACGCCGCGTCGCTGGTCGCATTTTGGAATTATGAAAACACAACATGCCGCGCGATTGGTAGTTCAGCAAGCAGTGGCACTGGCGACGGCGTGTTGACCAAGTTCACCACGGGCTCAACGTTCAAGGCCGCTAATTCACCATCGGACTTCACACTTGTTCGTCTTTCTTCCAGTCCAAATCCAGCGTGGTATGTCAACTTCGCGGGTTGGAACGCCAACAGCGTTGAGTCCACTTCGCAAGTTGGCATTCATCATCCAAATGTTCAAGAGAAGCGAATTAGTTTCGACAACAATCCATCCACCACAACCAGTTACTCTGGCACAACAAGTCCTGGTGACGGAACGCACTTGCGCGTTGGTCAATGGGAAGTTGGAACAACCGAAGGCGGTTCTTCTGGTTCGCCAATCTTCAATCAGCTTCACCAAGTTGTTGGACAGTTGCACGGTGGTGGCGCTTCTTGCACCAGCGTGACAAGCAGCGATTACTACGGTCGCTTCAGCGTTTCGTGGCTTGGTGGCGGAACCGCGGCAACTGGTTTGAAATCATGGCTTGACCCCGACAACACCGGCACCATGTCCGTGAATACTCTTTCAACCAAGGGTCTTACCGTTACACCAAGCACCGCCGTCACCCACTCGGGTCTTGTTGGCGGTCCATTCTCTTCATTGCCATACACATACACGCTTAGCAACAGCACGGCGGCCGCGGTGAATTATCGCGTTGCGCTTACCAACAACATTGGTCTGCTCATCAATGGTGGCACAAGCAATCTCACCGGAAGCGTTCCTGCTGCGGGCAGCGTTGTTGTCACAGTCACCGCGGGCTCCGCGCTCAATGCAAGCGCCGCCGGCATTTACGCGGAAGATATTGTCTTCACCGATCTTGGAACTGGCGTGGCCCGCACTGTTCGCCACACAGTTGAAATTGGTCAGACTGGTTTCACGGTTGGGCCAGCAAGTGATCTCTCAACTGGTGGACCCATTGGCGGTCCATTTGCGGGAAGCATTGCGTACACGGTTACAAACAGTAAGTCCGCGCCAGTCAGCGTGATTGTTTCCGCCAATGTTCCTTGGATTTCTTTGGATGCGTCTTCGTTCACGCTCAACGCCGCTGGCAACACGCGCGTGGTCAATGTGGGCATTGGCTCCGCGGCGAATTCATTACCGGGTGGCATTCATGTTGGCACTGTCACTTTTGCAAAGAGCGATGGAGCTACTCCAACCACGCGCACTGTGTCGCTTGATGTTGGTCGCACCGTGTATTCAGCCACGGATTGTCCAATTGCCATTGCCGACAACACCACCAACTACAGCTACATCACGGTCTACGATGATTTCTGTATCGCGGATGTTGATGTGAATGTGAACATTTCGCACACCTACATTGGCGATTTGTATGTTGAGTTGCTTTCACCAAGTGGAGTCACAGTCGTTCTGCATAATCGAACAGGAACCGGAACCGACAACATTGTCGCCACCTATGACGATGATGGAGCCGGAACATTGCCATACGGCGCGCTTTCCCAAATGGATTACGCATCATCCGCCGGCGTGTGGAGACTTCGTGTCTCTGATCAAGCTACGACGGACACTGGTGTGTTAAACAGCTGGTCATTGCGTCTTGGAAGATTCTCTGGAACGTGCCCGACTTCTGCTGTTGTGTATTCAGAATCATTCAGCACCGATCCAGGTTGGACCAAAGATGGTTTGTGGGCATTTGGCAAGCCAGCTGGTTCCGCTGTGACCAGTGGATCACCTGATCCAACAAGTGGTTTCACTGGCAACAATGTCTATGGCTATAACAACACCACCACTGGTCTTTATGAGAACAGTCTTGTGGAACGCAATCTCACTTCAAAGGCTTATGACTGCACAGGCTTGTTGGGTGTGAAGGTGAGTTTCCAACGTTGGTTGAATGTTGAAACTTCAACATATGACCATGCATATTTCAAGGTCAGCAACAACGGAACAAATTGGGTCACCATGTTCCAAAATTCAGCCACCATGACGGCGACTTCTTGGACCAAGGTTTCCTATGACATTGCGGCAATCGCCGACAATTCACCAACGGTGTATTTCCGTTGGACCATGGGTACTACGGACACCAGCGTTCAGTATTCCGGTTGGAATATTGACGACCTGGAAGTGAGTTCGTTGGTTACTGCAACGCCATGTCCAGCCGACCTTGATGGTGACCGTGAAATTGGACCAAGCGATTTGGGTCTCATGCTGATTGATTTCGGTTCATGCCCAGGTTGCCCAGCCGATCTTGATGGAGATGGCGACATCTCCGCATCAGATGTCGGTCTTGCACTGCTTGATTTCGGCGCCTGCCCATAAGGTCAGCGCCACTTGGATTGATGTCACACTGGCGGTCCGCAAGGGCCGCCAGTTTTATTTTTGAGCCATGCACAGAGATGGTTTGTGATCGCAACAAATTGAATTCATTGTGGTCGACCGCGATCAACATCACCCCAGAATCAAGAGCAGAATTCGTTGATCATTCGTCGGCATGGTTGCGCGCGTGCAGCGCAGCCATTTGTTGCACGTACGGTTTAATCTGAGGATCCGTGCGGATTTGAAATTCCTCAAATGGTCCATCAAAGAAAACTTTCCCGGCATGCAGCATGACAATGCGCGGGGCGAGCCGCCGCAATAATTCAGTGTCGTGGGTCACAACAACACTGGTGCGCGCCACGCCTAGCGATGGCATGGCGCGGTGGGTGCTGTCAATCAGCGAATGAATGGTGCCGCACATTTCTGGATCAAGACCGGAGGTCGGTTCGTCATAGAACACAAGTACTGGATCCATGACAAGCGCGCGCGCAATCGCCAAGCGCTTGGCCATTCCACCAGACAGTGATTCACGGTCGCTGTTCATAATTTGATCAGGGTTCAAACCAACATCAAGCAGGGCTTTGTGCGCTAAAGGCATGATTTGCGCATCGGTCATGTTCTTGATTTCTTTTGGCCAGAATGCCAAATTGAAATACACGGTGCCGCTTAGCAGCGCGTTGCGTTGAAACACAACAGCCCAGTGCACGCGCAGCTGATCCAATTGATCGTCGGTCAGTTTGGCAACATCGCACAGCGGGGAATTCGCAGCCTCATGGTCGGCAATCAGAACACGACCAGAGTCCGCGCCGAAATGTCCCGTGATTGTTTTCAACAGCACGGTTTTTCCACAGCC